>JAJYTZ010000007.1 GCA_021792775.1 Microcaldota archaeon | reverse complement strand
AATCGCTCGGACTCTCCCGCGAAAAACTTACCCTTAAGAATATCGCATTCGGAATCATGCTGTTTTTTGCAATACTCGCTGTCGAGATAGGGATGGGCGCGTTCGAATCGATAACAAACATTTCCCTCCCAACAAACGTCGTTGCGATATATACAGGCTTTCCGATATGGTTCTTCATCTTTACATTTACAATAGCGCCATTCAACGAGGAGATACTGTTTAGGGGATTCCTAGTACCCAGGATAGGGATAGTGTTCAGTGCGCTTGTGTTCGCGGTACTGCATCTGTCTTACCTATCGATTGCAGAGCTCATTGGCGCATTCTTATACGGTATCTTTGCCGGATATGTATTCAAGAGGAGCGGATCGCTTTACTCTACAGTGCTTGCGCATGCCCTGATAAACATGCTGGCGATAGTAACGCTGTTTCTCCTTTAGTGGTCAGTATGCCAGAAAGCAAAACTGTAACAGTACGGGTTGTCGCGGTGGAGCCTCTTTGGGAATCAAACCTCGGTTACATAGCCAGAATCATGAAGAACTTTGGAATAACAGACCTTGCCGTGGTCAGGCCACGGTGCAACCCAAAGGGAAAGGATTCAATAAAGTTCTCTAAGCACGCAGCAGATGTGATAAAGAAGGCAAGTCTGTACGGTTCAATAGAGGCCGCTGCATCTGGATACTTTCCGATAGGGACAACAGCGATATGGCACAAGACAGAGAGGGCGCGATACAATGTATGCTCTGCAGAAAAGGCAGTGCAGCTTATACGGTCTAACGGCCATCGGAAGATAGCAATAGTTCTGGGCCGGGACGATACTGGCTTAGACAAGAACGAACTGGGATCATTTCCAATAAACATATCCATAGGGTCAAGCCAAGAGTATCCAACGCTTAACATATCACACGCATTGGCGATAATACTTTACGAGTTATCCAGGTCAAGCATTGGCGTAATCCCAAAATCGATGGGGTCTGGCAGCAAAGTGCGTCAAATATCAAAACAGCTGAGATTATTCCTAAGCAAACAGCCACACGTGAGAGATAAGGTGGAAGTAGAGCGCACATTCGGAAGAGTTATCGCAAGGGCAAACCCAAGCCCAGCAGAGCTTAGGACGATCTCCGCAATCTTCTCAGTTAAAAAGGAAGGAAGAGTGCCTAAACGCAAAAACAGCAAAAGGGATAGAAAAGTCTAACCCTTCTTGCTCTTTACTATCTTTACCTTTGAAGGAGTGAGAAGCATGCGGTCAGCGCTTATCATGGCGATGTCTCCGCCAGTCTTTTCCACATAATCCTTCAGTGTCTCAACTATCTTCTTTAAGGTATTAGGCCTCTTCGATAGTTCAGTGACGTTTAGAAGTACAATATTCTTCTTATTGAGCTCTCCTTCTATGACGTTTACGTCGTTTTCGTCCTTTAGAAGCACCGGCTTGACATAAAAGTCAGCAGGTTCGTTCATCAAGTCTACGTCCTTCATCTCAGCAGAGTTCATATACTCTTCTACATTTATCCCGTTGTAGTTTCCTAGCCCTTTACCAAGCTTATCGAAAAGTCCCATTATTTCACCTATCAAGTCGCCTTTGGTAAATCTTATCAGATAGTGCTTAAAAAGGTTATGGTATAACGAGAACACAAAAAGATAAGCGGAAGTGCGACTGCGCTGACAAAACACGAATGAAAAGTGTTTAAAGGGCTTCGCAGACAATCTATCATATGATAAGGATAAAATGGATATACGACAAACCGGATCTCCATGACGGTGTCCGTATACTGATTGAGAGACGTTGGCCGAGGGGGATGCGCAGAAGCTCCCAGCATGTCGATATATGGCTGAAAAGGGTCGGACCATCGGAGGAGTTGCACAGATGGCTTCTGCACAACCCCAAAAAATGGGCGGAGTACGAGAAGAGGTACACAAAAGAGATTAAAGGCACTACTCCTTTCAGAAAACTAATTGATATCGCAATACACACAAACACCGTCACTCTTCTATTCAACAAGGAGGACCGCGAAAAGAACGACGCGGCGGTAGTTTGGGTCGCCCTTCAAAAAGCTCTTCAAGAAAGGGAATCAACAACATCAGAATAAGCTATCAACTAGATTGCATCCTTCAACTTGTTGTATTCCACCATGATGCATCTATCCATTACAAACTCCATTCCTTTCGACGCGGCGAAATCCTCTGCTTCCTTGCTATATATCCCAAGTTGCAGCCATACTCTGGTAATTCCCGCCTCAAAGGCAGCCATTGTCACTGATAAGGCTTCATTCGAAGGACGGAACACATCCACTAGGTCGACCTTGAATGGTATCTCCTTTACGTTTTTGTAGCACTTTTCTCCCAATATCATATCAGCGTTCGGGTTTACCGGAACTATTCTGAAACCAACGCTTTGCATATACGCTGGGATGTCGTGGCTGGGCTTTCCTTCTTCCTTGGAGCAGCCAACTACCGCAATAGTTCTTGTGTTTCTAAGGATCTTTGCCTCCTTTTCCTGTTGCGCATCCATACTGCTATAAAGGTTGTAAATGTTATTATCTTTATGCCAAAAGGACGTGTATTGATAGACACAAGTTCAATAATATTCGCGATGCAGAACCGGAAGGACATCTTCAGCATAACTAGAACCGTCTTTCCCGGATGCGAAATATGCGTCTCTCAGGGCGTCATCTCAGAGCTGAGGCGCATATCTTTTGGAAAGACAAAGAAAGGAAGGAATGCTGCGACAGGGCTGCTCGCTCTTCACCACAATAACATATCAATAGAAAGAGACAAACAGCTTCCAGATGAATGGATGGCCAACGCCAGTTCTAACGGTCACATCTTCGTGACTAATGATACAAAACTGTGGCACATATTAAAGTCTCAGGGGAAACGGGCGGCGAAGCTCTCAATCGACGGCAGGATAGTATAGTCATCCGAGCATGAATGTGCCGGCTGGCAACATCCTCATGATAAGGTCAAGCTCTATAAACCCAAGCTGCTTTGCTATGCTCTTTGCAGCATCGGATTTTTTCATCTCTCCCTGAGTTATGGTTACATGCTTTGTTCCCGCGTCTCTTCTCTCAAAAGTGCTCAAGGGCATTATCGTCAGCGAACCCTCGTTCACAACAGCCACAAGCTCCAGCTTGACTGACCTGTACCACTCCCGTTCGCCTTTCATCAGGAAACTGCCGGTGCCGAGGGAGCCCTTCTCTGTCGATTTGCTTATCTGCCCTCTTTTCAGGGAATAGACATCGATGCCTTTGAGCATGCTCTGCCATGCGCTTGAATGGCAGCCAGCAAACTGCGCAGCCTCTTCTCTGCTCGATATCGTGGCCTTTTCGCCACCGATAAGTATCGTAACCGACCCCCCATGTATGTCTGCATGGAAGAAAAGATCTCCCTCATTGAAATATCTGGAGTTCACAAGCTCGTTCTGATGGGCATCTCTCCCGCCTATCACCAGCAATCCATCGCTCGTATGAAACCAATTGAACCTCTCATACCATTTCTGTTCCCTTTTCACTACGAGCCTTTTTTTCTCTGCATATAAGGTTTTTTCTGTGCTGTTATACCTCTCTTCCAGCTCAGCTATTGCCTTCTCCAAACCCACGCGCTTTTTTTCCAGTTTCCTGGCTGCACTATAGTATTCTCCTGCGTTCTTCTGTGCATTGCTCTCAAAATCCACACTCAGTTCCACAAAGATCCCGTCATATGAGGGACAGGCTGCCGGTAACAGCAAGCGATATTATAAGCGCTATAAGGAACCCCAGTGTCCCGACAACCAGTATGCCCAGTATTATTATCTTGGCGCTCCTGTTGAATTCAGCCTTGTTCGGTTTATAGCTTATGCTGATTATATGCCTAGAATTCTGGATAAAGCTCTTCAACTTCAAAGAAACGTTCAAAAGTTCACCGCGATATATTCAATGCATAAACATAAATAATAAATCTATCGGTTGTATCATTCATTCGACAATCTGGGATTCTAATGGAGAAGGTAATAATAGTGCGTTTCGGGGAACTCTGGCTGAAGGGAGGGAACCGGTACATCTTTATAAGGAAGCTCAGGAGTTCGATAGAGCGCAAGCTCATCGCCACAAAGAGCAGGATATCCGCAAAGCGCGACCGCTTCATAATATACACTCCAGAAAAGGAGATTGCAAATGTAAAGGACGCATTGGCGTATGTCTTCGGCATATCGTGGTATGGGGAAGCGTATGTGGTAAAAAGCGAGCTCAGGCACATAGTAAAAGGGGTGATATCCGCGTCGAAGAAGGCAGGCCTCACGGGAAAAAGCGTAAGGATAGAGGCGCACCGCTCTTTCAAGGAATTGGATTTCAAATCCAGCGACATTGTCGGAGAGCTGTTGAGGTCGAAGGATTCTCTTCCTTTCATCCCTGATAGCTCTTCTGATAGAGTAATAATGGTCAACCCAGACAAGGATGAGACTTACATACACACCGAAAAGATAAAGGGATTGGGAGGGATGCCATTCGGCTCTTCAGGAAAGGCGATCGTGCTCATATCTGGTGGCATAGACTCCCCTGTAGCAGCATTCTA
Source organism: Microcaldota archaeon (assembly GCA_021792775.1). GTDB lineage: Archaea > Micrarchaeota > Micrarchaeia > Micrarchaeales > Micrarchaeaceae > JAJYXL01. The sequence continues at coordinate 31,112 of JAJYTZ010000007.1, read as the reverse complement.
CGCAATGAAAAGAGGTCTCGAAGTGGTTTATCTTCACATACATCCGTTCAAAGATTACAGGACAGCGCTCAATTCGAAGATGAAAGAGCTGATTGCAGAGCTATCCAGATATTCTAATGGGACGAAAGCCTACTTCCTTCCCTCATATATATTCGAGTCGAAGATACTCGGCACGGAACCAAAGAACGAGATGGTGCTGTTCAAGAGCTTCATGATGGGGGTCGCTGACATGCTCGCAGAGAAGGAAGGGTGCGGCGCGATAGTGACCGGAGAAAGCCTCGCACAAGTCTCCTCGCAGACACTGACAAATCTGAGTATTTCTTCATCCAAAACATCCCGCCTTATAATACGTCCTTTAATCTGCTTCGATAAAGAGGAGATTGTTGTCGTAGCGAAACGAATTATGACCTACGACATATCCGTACTCAAATACAGGGATGTGTGCGCATTCCATTCGAAGAACCCTGCGACTTCAGCAAATTCAAAACTGATTGAAAAGACGTATCTTCAAAAGGGCCTAGAAGAGGCCGCGAAAGCTACGCTCAAAAAGGGAAAATCGGTGCTTTTCGGGAAGGTGCCGCCAGAGAATACTGTTTAAAGCTTTTCCGATTCAAGATACTTGAAAGTGATCAAATGCCGGGCAGAAACGAAAGAGGCTCATCTGCAAGAAGAGAGATCGTATCAATAGATCCTGATATGTGGTTTACCAGAAAGCTTCACTATGACGAGAAGCACTCTGTTTGGCACATATTCCAGTCAATCTTTTGGGCGACATATATCTTCATTGCGGGAGTAATGCTATATAATTCTATACCTACCGCACAAGGGATAATGCAGTTCTTCGGTTCAGCTGTGGTAGTTTTGTCTATATTCCTGATACTGTACGGGTTTAGCAAATCTCTCCATCTAAAGCTGATGGAGAAGTACGCATAGAAGATAGATGCGCAAGGCCATTTTGTTTTTCGGCCTAATTTTAGAGAAGATTGAATGTTCAATATCTACGAAACAAAGAACCATAAGCTATTTCCGATAATACCGATAGCGCTATTACTGATAAGCCTGTTGTTTATTCCGAAGATACATCTGGATTCCACTCTCACAGGAGGCACAAATATACAGATAAGCACCAACACCCCCATGAGCGTGGATGCTGCGACCAGGGCGATAGATGCTGTAATTTCGGGGTCAACAGTCCAGAAATTTGGCAGCTCGTTTTCAATAACGATACCGCCAAATCAGAGCATAACTGGTGCGCTGGGTTACGAACAGGAGGTAAATGCGTATTATGCAAACTATTCGGTTTCTGCGCTCGCGGCCGCAAGGTACTCCACAACACTATCAAACACGAGCGAATCAAACAACCAGACCGCAATATCTGGACTAAGATCGGCGCAGCAAGGAGAGGCAAAGTACCTTTCTCTAATGTCATCCTCGCTAGGGAAAGAGATAGCGGCGCTTGCCCCTGTAACTAGAATACAGCCTTCGTATAACTCAACGTCAGGGGTGGAAATGGCAGGCGCCGCCGCATCTGTATACAGCAATGCAACTTCGATATACAAGAACATGGTCATAAGCAAGCTGGAGAGTATAATACCATTTACAACATATTCCTACAACGAGGAGGCGCCGCAGGTAGGCCAGTTCTTCCTAGGGCAGCTGCGCACAATAATAATAATCGCATTCGTGCTGGTCGGCCTAACAGTATTCATAATATTCAGAAGCTTTATACCATCCCTAGCAGTGATATTCGGAGCGGCGAACGACATAATAATAGCGCTCGGGGCAATGGGTGCATTTGGCATACCGCTAGGGGTTGCCTCAATCGGCGGACTGCTTATGCTACTTGGCTATTCTATAGACACAGATGTGCTCTCCGCAGTAAGGATACTGAAGAGAACTGAGGATACACCATCCGCACGTGCAATGTCAACGTTCAAGACCGGGGCAACAATGACCATAGCAGCAGTCATATCATTCCTCACTCTCTTCATAGTCGCTTATATCGTATTTATACCAACGTACATAGAGATAGCCGGAGTCGCGCTCTTCGGTCTCCTCGCGGATATAGCAACCACGTGGCTGGGCAATGCCGTGTTCATACTGTGGTACAAACAAAGAAAAGATAGGGGACGAAGATGAGCAACCTAAAATCTTATCTGAAGGATAAAAGGATACTGATCCTGATAGTTGTATCTATACTCTTTCTCATCGCGGACCTGCATTTTGGGTTGCATCTCGGAATCGAATTCATAGGCGGCACAGAGATTCCGCTTACTCTGCAACACAGCGTCAACTCCACAACAATGTCTACCATACAGTCAATAATAAACCAGCGTGCCTCAAAGTTCGGCCTGAAGGAGATAATCGTAGAGCCGATAGGAAATTCAGAGATAGATATATTGCTGCCTTCAACAACCCCCGCAGAGATCAATTCTACAATATCGGTGCTAGAAAGCCAGGGAAGGTTCGACGGCATAGTGGCGGGAAAGGAGGCTGTAAGCGGGCAGGATATTCTCAATGGGAGCATAGGCATAATCCCATCCACAGAGTCAAACGGGACTGTCGGATGGGGCGTGACCTTCTACATAACGCAACAGTCCGCAACCGCATTTTCAAAGACAGTATACGGCCAGGCGAACCAGCCATTATACATGTTCTTAGACAGGCCACAGAACTCAATCGTGCTTCTCAACGGGTCGGCTCTTGGCAACCTGACATTGGGAATATCACGGCAGCAAGCGCTCACAGCGATGAATTCCGCGCTCTTCCTTGCAAACAACACAATACCTATCGTTGTGACAGGCAACTCGCTAAATTCTACAGAACAGAGTCTTTCAAACTACATTAAATCAGGGAAATACAACAGGATAATAACGGACATGCCAAGGTCATCGCGTATGCAGGCAATAATACCAGGAAACGTATCGGTGCAGGAAGAGAGCAAAGTAAACATGACCCCGCAGTACCTCCAGATCTCAACAAACCAGACGATAATAGAGTCATGGCCGGCAGTTGGCCTGCTTTCATCTCCGTTGCTCAATCCCGGAATCACGAATGGGACAATAAGCGAGAGCTATCAGATAACCGGAGTCGCCCCAAGTACCATCTCTCCTTCTGCAAGGATTGCATACGCAAACAACCAATCGAAACAGATTGCAAGCATACTGAGCGGAGGCGCACTGCCGGTGGGGGTTGTGGTAAATACACCCACAACACTCTCTTCCACCCTTGGAAAGTCTGCATTTGAGGTAAGCATACTTGCACTCATACTGGCTATGATATTCGTTTCAGTAATGATAGTGATAAGGTATAGGCGCATATTCCTCATCGGTCCAATACTCCTCACGACACTTATGGAGCTCTTTATAATAGTCTCGATAATAGGGCTAGTGGGAACGATAGACTTAGCGGCGCTGGCCGGGATGATTGCGGTAGTCGGCACAGGAATAGACGCGCAGATAATAATCACTGACGAGATAATCTCAAAAGAAAAGGAAAAGAGCTCATCGAGAGTCGTAATGAGTCACGCTTTCTATATAGTATGGATGGATGCCATACTGATTGTGGTAGCGATGCTCCCCCTCTTCTTCTCTACATCCCTTACGCAGGTAGTTGGCTTCTCAGAATCAACCATAATCGGAGCGCTCATGGGGGTGCTGATAACAAGGCCAGCATACGGCGCCATAGTGAGCAGGCATTTTGACGAACAAGAGGAACAGGTAGGTAAATAAATGATAAGATATTGCCCAACGTGCGACAGGTCTACCGAAGATACAAGGTTCATAGGCGAATTCTGCGAGTTCTGCACGATAAAAATGATCTCCAGTGAGATACCAGAATCGATAACGATAACTGAGTGCAAGATCTGTGGGAAAGCGAAGGGAATTACCGAGTTTTTGCCGAGCCTGCAGAAAGCTGCAGCCGAGCTGCTGCAGAGAGAGATACGCAATAAGGGTATACGGGTCGGTGCGGTGCATCTCTCAGGAAAGCACGATGCGATCGTACGGTTCAATTATATGTCAGGGAAGGACGAACTGGTATTCGAAAAAAATGCGAAGATAAAGGCGCACATGCTCACATGCCCGAAATGCTCAAGAATGAATTCTGGATATTACCAAGCGATTGTGCAGATAAGGGGACCATCGAACATGGTATCAAAGATGTCTGAAAAGATAACACGGTTCATAGAGAAGAGGGACAGCTTTATAGCGAAAAGGCAGGCTGTGCGGTATGGTGTAGACCTTTATGTCGAGGATAGAAAGAAGATGGCAACATTCTTCGACATATATAAGGAGTACAAGCCCAAAAAGTCGTATACGCTTGCAGGAATGAAAAACGGAAAGAAGTTATACAGGGTCACTTTTAGCCTGGATCTGAACGTCGTTGAATAATTATGCAGGCCCTCCAGATCTGGCAGATATCTCGCCCTTCAGCCTCGCAACAAGCGAGTCAAGCGCCATCTTTTCCTGCTTTCCGGTTCTGTCCCTGACGGCCAGGCTCTTTGTCTCTTCCTCCCTTTTTCCGATGATGACAGAGTATGGCACCTTCTCGACCTGGACCTCCCTTATCTTGTAGTCCAATGTCCTGTCAGAGACATCAAGCGTGGCCCTTACGCCTGCCTCTCTCAATGATTTATGCACGCTCCTAGCGTATTCAACATAATTCTCGGATATTGATACAACCCTTATCTGCTCCGGGGAGAGCCAGAGGGGAAATCTTCCCTGCGTCATCTCCACGAATACAGCTATGAAACGTTCAAGACTGCCAAGGACTGCTCTGTGTATCATGACAGGGGTGTGCTCCTCGCCGTCTTCACCAGTATAAGTTATCCCGAACCTGAGCGGGAGCTGATAATCAAGCTGTATCGTAGCGCATTGCCATGTCCTATCAGAAGCATCTATCACATGGAAATCGACTTTAGGTCCGTAGAAGCTTGCTTCGCCTTCCATCACCTCATACTTCATCTCGTTCTTCTCCAATGCCCTTATCAGCCATTTTGTCGCCCGTTCCCACAGCTCGTCGTCTCCTATGTAATTCTGGAGGTTCTTTGTGGACAACTTTGGGGAATATCTTAGCCCTAAGACAGCATAAACCTCCTTTATGAACCTTATAATCCCCTCGAGCTCAGATTCAAGTTGCGACTCCGCAACAAATATATGGCCGTCATCCTGACTGAACTCCTGCACCCTTGTAAGTCCGCCAAGCGCGCCGCTCAGCTCTTTCCTGTAGAGCCTATCGAATATCGCAGTCCTGAAAGGAAGTTCCCTATAGCTCCATTTTTTTGTTTTGTATATCATTATGGTAGAAGGGCAATTCATGGGCTTTAGTCCCATAGCAGAATTCTCATCGTCTACAATGAACATGTTCTCCTTGTAGTGTTCGTAGTGGCCGCTCACCTCCCAAATCGCAAGATTCGCCATAGACGGCGTACTTATCTCGGCGTAGTCGTACGCTTCGTATTTCTCTCTAAGGAACTTTAACAGCTCTCTGTATATCGTATAACCTTTACTATGCCAATAGACCATTCCTGGAGAGATCTCCTGTGCGCTGTATAGATTGAGCTTCTCGCCTATGCTCCTATGGTCAGTCTCTGGCAGTCCAGACCAATCGCTCTTGCGCACTATCGACTTGTCTCTTGCTTTCGGGCTGAGTCTCTTCGACTCCTTGGGCATATTTCCCGATATAGATCCGTAAGACCGTGATTGTTCCGCGAGCGGATGTCCCTTTATCTCGATATTAAGCCTTTTGTTCCAGCCGAACGGAGCAGAATATATCTTAATTGCAGAATCGTATTCCCTCATAGATTTTATTATCTGGAGAGAGGCATCAGGGCTCTCAAGCTCTGTGCTCAAGTGCGCGAACGGGTATATCAGTACGCCATCTGATTTCTGCCTAGCCGCAAAAGAGACAGCGTCGGCCATCGCCCTCCTTCCAATATCGTCCGTATCACCTTTCTCCACAGAGACCAGGAGCATCACCACATTCCTGAACCTCTCTGACTTTTTCGAATCGCTTTCGTATACTTTAGACTCAGGCTTAATCGATTCGTACTCTACTGCTTCCAAATCAAGCTGGAGTATCTTCATAAAACGCACCTAATCTATGAGGCTGAAGAAGTCCCTTCTCTTCTCCATCACCTCCCCCCGCTCAGACAGTATGAACATTATAGACCTAACCCCGTCCAAGTCCAATCCTGTCATTTTGGCGATATCATCCGTACTCATGTCCTTTTCGCGCAGCGCACTTATTATTGCTGGAGAGTGCTTGTTCATAAACGACCTGTACACTATGTAGTATTTTTTGTTGAATGCCCTTGTGCCTATGACAAGGCCGCTCCTTATCTCGCTCTCAAGCCTCAGCGATGCGCTCTCCGCTTCAGAGACTCCCGGTATCACAAGATAACCATTCCGCCTTAGTTCCTCTGTTATATCCTCGTTTATATGCGTAACTGCCTTCTGGTCTATCTTTTCAATCCTCATTTCCTCTGGCTTTCGAACCTTCTCCTCTTTGTGGGCAGTTGCTTCCCTTTTTGAGAACTTTTCAAATGCGGCAGGATCTTTCACCAAGAACTTTTTGTATATACCATCGTTTATGCTGTATAATGTGGAACTTTCGCTCTTCAACGGCACAACATACCTTTTATTTATCAGTCCGTTAAGCACCGCCCTTTCGCCCTTTTCTAACATTGGTGCAACTACCTCCTCGGTGCGGTTTTTATACCTCAGCGAGTCAAGTTTCTTGAGCACTATCAGTTCCTCATCGGATATTCCTTCCTTAGTATCGCCCCTCACCCTCTTCTGCGATGTTATCTTTTCCAGAAGAAAGTCCGCGGTCGCTAGTATATAATAATCCCCATTCTTTATGAAATCAAGCAGATCGCCTTCCTTTATCTTAAGGTTATACACTAAGTCCCTAGGGAGATATATCAACAGCTTATCCTTGTATTTATAGACCTTTGAAGGGATAAAACCACCAGTGTTTAATATTCAACCAATATATTTATAGCTGAATGTTTAAAGTTGGAGGATAGGGGGGTTGTTGCGAGATGGTAAATACGGAATATCAGTCTATTAAAGAGAGGGTAGCTGAGTCTATTAGCGAAGCGGCAACAAGGTCGGGTTTCAGTCTAACTAAAGAGGAAGTATACGCATCTGTTGTGTTTGCAGATAAGTTTGCAGACATATCCTCAACCGTAGCAATGAAGCTTGCCAAGGCGCAATCAAAGGACCCGAAAGAGGTCGGAGAACAGATAATCAAGAACCTCAAGCCAGACATCATGATGATGCGTATCTCATTCGAAAATGGGTTCATAAACTTCTACCTAAAGAGGAACCAATTCCTTTCAGGTCTTATGGGAGAGATATCAGAAAAGCAATGGAACCCCCAAAAGGAAAAGATGCCGAGAGTGATTGTCGAGTATCCAAGTGTGAATCCCGCACATCCTTTGCACGTCGGCCATGTCAGGAGCGCGCTGCTCGGAGATTCGATATCAAACATCCTAAAGGTTGTGGGCTACGCCGTAGAACGGGAAGATTACATAGACGACTTGGGATTACAGGCTGCAGAGGCCCTCTGGGGAGTCATGAACATGGAAAGGATAGGCATCACTTTCAGCCCCACTAAAAAATATGATCATATGCTGGGAGAGATATATGTCGCAGTAAACCAGAAGCTGAAGGATGAACCAATGATAATGGATGAGATAAAAAAGGTTTCGGAGCTGATGGAACAGAGCGGAACATATGAATCAAAGCTTCTTCAAGATATGGTAGAGAGCTTCCTGAAGGCGGAATACCAGACGCTGTTTAGGATAGGCGTATTCCATGACGTGATGGTATGGGAAAGCGCGGTGCTTTCCGACAGGCTGCTAGAAAAGGCAATGGAAGGACTGGATAAGATAGGACTTTCTGAGCGGCCGAAGGAAGGGAAGTACTCAGGCTGCATAACAATAGATATAAAAAAGCTTAAGGGGGCGCCTGAGTCGATGAAGGAGTTAAAGGAGACGACAAAGGTGTTGGTAAGAAGCAACGGAACACCAGGATATCTCTCAAAAGACCTTGCATTCCATATGTGGAAGTTCGGACTTATCCAGGCGCACATGAAGTTCAAGAGGTTTATGGAACAGCCGAATGGCATGCCGCTATACTCCACATCGATGGACGGGGAACAGATGGAGTTCGGCAACGCAGAGATTGCGATAAATCCCATTGATTCTAGACAAAGTTACGAACAGGACTTAGTGGGGCTGATAATAAGTAACATAGGGAAAAAAGGAAGGAAGCTTGTCCATATCCCATACGGTGTTGTAGAGTTGGAAGAAGGCGCGCTATCGGGAAGGAAGGGAAGCTGGATCGGTTTTACGGCAGACGACCTGATAAACGAGGCTGTAACAAAAGCAAAAGGTCTTGTATCGTCTCGCGCAGAGATAAGCGAAGGCGATCGTGACAGAATTGCAGAGGATGTGGCAATCGCAGCCATAAGATTCGAGTTCCTGAAGATATCATATGAAAGGAAGATTATCTTTTCATGGGCGCGCGCGCTAAACTTCGAAGGGAATTCGGGTCCGTACTGTCAATATATGTACACCAGAGCAAAGAGAATCGCAGTCGCGGTAAAGGACAAGCCAGCAGTCTCGGAGGATTACAAGATAAGCGACGTGGAGTTTGACCTGATAAAGAGGCTTGCCGCTTATTGGGAACAGATATCGAAGGCTGCAGAGGAGACGAAACCTCACATACTCACATCATACCTAAACGAGATCTGCATGCTTTTCGGCAAATTCTACGAAGCGAAGCAGGTGTCAAAGGCAGACACGGAACAGGAGCGCAGGGCCAGATTAGGAATAGTTATCGTGTTCGTGGAAGTTGCGGGCATCATCATGGACATTCTCGGAATAACGAGATTGGAAGCGATGTGACATATCAACAAACTATTTAACGATATGTAAATAAAGATATCCAGGGCCTGTAGCTCAGCTTGGATAGAGCGATACCCTCCTAAGGTAGAGGTCGCGGGTTCAAAATAAAACAGTTATGAAAATCCCGCCAGGCCCGTGGTGATAATATGGAAGAAAAGAAGAAAAATCAGCCGAAAGTCGTGATAAAGAAGGCAGCGCCTGCGTTCATAGTAAAACCAGCGACAAGAGGGGGAGGCCTGGACTACCTCCATATAACACTGATACTGCTGGTATTGATATTGATTGGGATCGCATTGGCCCTATCGAGGTTCACCTCGGTAAAGCTGGTGAACTGTGAATACGGGATAGTCAACGGGACATGCGCCTCACAGTCATACAACACGAGCGCGGCGCTGATGTCCGCAAAAAGGATAATAGCAGGATATGCGGCAAGCAATACATCCTTATCATTAATTCCATACTATACGATACCGAGCGAATACAATGCGATATACATACAGAGTTCAAAAACGTGGTTCGTATACACCCCATACATAGATCCGTACACAAACCAGACGGTTAGCATGCTTCTCGTGCTAAACAGGAACCTAAGCCTAAACGAATCTCTTTCGCAGACGATTCCGCCGCCATACACCAGCAACGATTATGCTGTGGCGAACGGGACTGTCAAACTTGCAGGACACGTGGCCTCAGCCACATCAAAACCTATACCGGTCAACTTAGTGATAGATCCGTATTCGAAAGGCTCAGTCCCGGCGATAAAGGCGCTGATAAACGCCTCAAAGCGCTACGGCAACGCGATAACGCCAGAGTACGATTTCATATTCACGGCTACAGCGCAGAGCAAATACCCGTCGTTCGGGAAGGTAGAGACACAGGCGCTCGCAGCATACATATTCTGCGCATCCAACCAAACGGGATTCCAGAACTTTATGAATTACACTGCAGTCGCGTTTACCGGGAATCCGGTGCCTATATCAAGCCTCAACACGATAATAAACCAATCAGATATAAACTATACATACATGAGGGAATGCGTGCTGAATTCCGCAAAACCGCTGTATTACCAGTCCTTATTTGCCCAGTTCTATAACATAACGGAGACACCAGAGTTCATAGTGAATGGGGAATACGAGACGATATCAACAAGACTCAATGCCTCGATAGAGTACGCTCTGAGCGGAGTATGACATCTTCCCGATTGGAAATCAAGTTGGAACGGTTGAGTTTGCTTAGTGAGAAACGAGCGATAAATCAATTTTCCCGGAAAAACGATTGGTAGTTAACCGGAAAGCCGTAGGTCCAATCCCTGCTTCGGGCGCTTCCACAAAAGATTAGAAAGTTCCGCGCCTCTCAAAGTTTAAATATCTACCCCTCTATTCTCTTTATTATTCGGGGGTAAATTTGGAGAGGCAGAAAAGGCACGCAGCACAGAGAAGAGCGGTATCAAACGCAAAGACAGAGATGACCATAAACGCAGTCAATATGCTGTCCATAAAACCGGTTCTCTTCTTTTCCGCATACGCGCTGGCGAGATTAAAGACAAAGCCGAGTTCAAAACCAGCGAAGCGGCTCTATAGGAGCATCGCAGAGTTAAAAGAACTCTCATCTCAGATGCAGTCAGGAGACATAGAAACATACGGGGCGATAGGCAATACAATAACAAACTGCGTAAAGAGTTATGTCGATCTGTTCTATGAGGCAGGGAAGAAGGAGCTTAAGGACTATATGTCGGGATGCATGGACGGATTCATAAGCCATCCTAACAACACCTTGGACAACATGTTCATATTCCCGGCTCTTATGGCAGATCTTGAAAAACCAAGAGAAGAAGTGTACGAGACAATACTCACAGAAGTAAGGAAGAAACCTACCAGTTTTATAGCGAAGCATACCAGAAGTGCGATAGAACTAAACAGGTATATGCAGTCAAGAGGCATAGGCATACAGCACAACGAGATAGAGCATGATATAATAGAGCTGATGGATAAGATAATAGACCTTATGCAGGAAATAGAGATGGGTGCGAATTATGCCAGGATAGCAGCCGAAAACAGAGAGATAATAGGGCGTGCGGAGGGCATACCGAACGCCATATGGTTCTTAGACAGCAAAGTGCTCCCGATAGATACAAACCCATCAAGGATAAGAAGAAAGTAAATCGGGCTCCTGTCGTCTAGCTCGGTCAAGGACGCGGCCCTCTCAAGGCCGAAACTCGGGTCCAAATCCCGACAGGAGCACTTTTTTGATTGGGATTATATATAGAACCAACAAATATCACAGTCTCTAAAATAGTCTTAGCGTTGCATAAGAGGGGTATACAATGAATAAGGGAACAGATGAGATCGAATATCATTAATGTATGAAAATGATGCATAAACGAAACATATTTAAATCATGTTGCACTTATAACTTATATCGATGTGATAAAATGAACGTTACCTTAAGAGGCAGGGTGCAGCAAATTCTAGATATAATGATCGAAGAGGGCTATGCCAATACCAAATCAGAGGCAATAAGATTAGCCATACTTGATTTTGGCGAAAAACGGGCAAATGAATGGCTTTTGGTAAAGGAAAAACTCGATACGATTGATAACGAGATAAGAGAAGGTCGAAGGCAAGTGCTGAACGCAAGGCAGGCTCTAGGCGCATATGCTAAGCATGTCAAGTGACAGATATGTACTATGCAGAGTTTGACCAGGACTGGCCAAGATATTTCCAGCTTTTGGATAGAAATGTCAAAGAGAGAATCTCTAAGAAAATCGCAAAAATCTTTGTTTACCCAGCCAAAAGACATCTGAAGAAAAGTCTGTTCTTTGTGGATGAAATAGGGCAGTATAGGATTATTTATAGGATCTTTGAAGAAAACAAGAAAGTGCGATTTTATTTTGTTGGCACGCACAAGGGATATGAGAAATGGTATAAAGATGGTTTCTGGCCAACTTTTTAATCATGGGTGATGGTAATCTAAGTCCAAATCCCGACAGGAGCAAATATTAAATTTATCAAGGTTCTATATGAGCAGAAACAAGGAGCGTTTTGTACAAATTTCTGACTTGAATCTAAGACATATTAATTATTCATGAGTGAAAAACTAAACTATGGAAAAGTCCAAAGACGGCGGATATAGTGAAACAATCAAAGCATAAACAGGGCTGTACTCACACATTGTCCATCTTGTCGGTGTTAAGTATATTCCTAATGGCATCAATCTCCATAATGGCTAATGCAACGCAGTCAAACAGTCCGACAAACTCGTTTATAATAAATATAACCTCAAGCAACGGAGCGATAAATTTTAACGGACTGACAATAAATACAACAGCAACTGAGACCGTTTTGCCCGGCAATTATCCAATAAAGGCGACTCCAGACCAAAACTTCACGTTTGGCGGCTGGGCCTCCGCCAACGGAATTTACATACCCAACAAATCCTCTGCGAACTCGACCGCAGATATAAATGGAAACGGAACGATATCTGCGCTGTTCAATCCCCAGATTTACACCATATTTAGTGAGAACGCTCTGCCGAACAACGCGCTGTGGTCAGTAGAAGTAGCCAACACAACAAGAAATGCGATTGCGGGAAACAGAATAGAATTCATGCTCCAGAACGGCATATACAACTACTCGATACAAAATGTGACCTTCGGCAACGAGATCTTTACCCCGCATAACAGCACAGGAAATATCATAGCGGGAACGACACAGAACGTTACATTCTATCTGAATAACAGAAACTCAAATTCTTCAAATACCATATCTAACCAATCATATAACATATCAAACTCTATCACTACCACAACCCCATCTTCGAGCTCCTCGACTTCCTTCCCGACGACATCTATACCCCAAACAAATTCTATTTCATCATCTATTTCATCATCTCTCACTACAATACCTACAGTCAGCATAGACGCAGTAAGGCGTCGCCTCCTGAGCAACGGCATCTCCTCCGATTCTGTATTTATAACAAACAACAATATTTCTGCTACAGATACAAACGGAATTACAGTGAATATCTCCGCACCGGTGCAGCTGACTTATTCCGAGATGAGCAACCTGACTTCGCTTAATCAAAATCAGTCGGCAGACATACTGAAATCAATCAACCCATCGCACGTTTTCAATAAAAGGATAACCATACCTTATGGAATGGTGATGCAGAACCACAGATATGTAAAGGCAGGGCACAAGCTCAATTACATTGCATATAACACGCATGGCATCGCAACCATCTATAATGTAAACATAACAAAAGCGATCCCGCGCCTTACAATAAGGGCAAACGGCGCAACAATCTCAACACCGAACGTCACGTCTAAAATCTACGTTCCCATAATGCCAGGCCAAACGTCGTATAAGATAACGTTATCATTGGAAAGTTCACTGCTAAGCAGAAACCTCGCAAACTACAGTTATAGGATAATTTTCTCGAATAATACCGCAATTAACGGCAGCATAAATGGCAGTAATGTGTCCTATTCCAAGGTCTTCACACTCCCTTCAAATGAGAGTGCAAAGATAATTTTTGATGTGGGTGATGACGCAAATTATACCGCGGAAGACCCTGGCGCCATAGTTATTCCTGCTCAAATAGAATATTATGTGCCAATAACGCTATCTAACAACCAAGCTGCCCCAACTCCATCCCCATTTCAAGATATGCTGTCCGTAAATAGCCTTTCTTATAACTCTTATGAGATGAACAGCCTAAATAATATAGAATTTTTCTATGCCAACAGCACTGTCATGCCGAGTTGGATGGAAGGCAGCGCAAGCAACACCTTATTAAACACAGCTGCAAACTCGCCAAATCTATACACATCCACAAACACCATCTATTGGCTTAATATCTCTAATGGCATACCAGCTAGCAATAGCATAACTATCTACATGGGTTTTGCGCCAACTTCACAAAACCTATTAAATAACGTAAATGTCGGGGAAGCACCGCAACTTAGCTCCACTTACGCACAATACGATGACGGGGTAAGCGTATTCGATTATTATAACGTTTACCCTGCAAATACCACCGGCTGGACAGTCTCGGGATCTGCCGGCCAAACTCCCTCTGCGCCCTCCGGGAGTGGATATTCCACTACAAATGCGCTTTCTGTAAATTCTAACATTGGCGACTACCTTTACACATCCGTCCCTTCATTAACAGTAAACGAGATAATAAGCTTTGATGTCTGGACATCAGGACTAGGCGACCTGTTCTTCCTTACAAACTCAGGCGGTGCTGGTCAGATGGGAAGGCTTGATGGTAGGGGCGGAGGGGATTACTCTGGTCTAGCTGGCACCTCCTCTTGGACATCGTGGTTGGCTCCTCCTTCAGGGCTGAGCGAGACGACAGACACTTGGTACAAATATGATATAATAATAGCAGGCAGTACAGCAACCTCTTACATAGGTTCTTCAAACAACATGATTGGTACGTTCGGTACTCTCGCAAATACCTATACTACGCTAAACAATGGAAATTATATAGGTTTAGTCGGAGATGGGCTTGGATCATCCTTTGTAACATACTGGAATAGTATGATAATAAGGGCGCTCCCGCCCAATGGCGTAATGCCAAGCTCTTCTTTCAACTCTGTTGTTACCTCACCTTCCCCTCTGTTGTTGATTCAGACAAACCCGACTGTATATGGAAATACGGATAGCATAACGGCCACGGCCCACACCAGCAGCGACAGCATAGAAATACTAAAAAACGGCAATATAATAGCGGGCCCCACGGCAAACACCGTAAGTTACACAATATGCGATACAACTCCGTCTTTGAGCAGCTGCTGGACTCCTGGCAACTACAATATAACCGCCACTGACATAACCAGCGGGTTGTCAACCACAGGTATTCTGAAAATAAACAAAGCCAATCCAGTTCTGACTCTATCAAGCCCTAATATGGTCTTCTCAGGAACCAGCACGAATATCAATTATGGCATATCGACTTTAGGAAATCAACTGGCTGCTAGCCTGAAAGTTAACGGCGCGATAGTTTCTAGTACATCGACAACTGGTATTTACAGCATCATCCCGAATAACGGGATCTATATTATACAGGCGAATACATTAGGAAACTCCAACTATACACCAGCTAACGTAATAACAAATTTTTGTGCCGTGCCTACACCCAGCGCGTTTCCGGGCAACATAATTTCATATGCGCCAATCTGTGTTTCGAATAACCAGTCTGAGGCCGCACCGGCGCCTTTCCAGCAGATGGTAAACATAACGGAAAGCACATACTCTACTTATCTTACATATAACGGGAACATTGCAAACTTCGAGGTATTCAATGCAATAGGGGCAATCCAACCGGCATGGATAGAAAAGAACCAATCAGGCAAACTTGTGATATGGACAAGAATTGCTAACGGAATAGGGGCAAATTCCATAAGTCCTCTTTATCTGGGATTTGCAAACACGGTATCCAATCTTCTTTCCGCATCAGGAACAACCGGTATCGGTGAGGCTCCGGCTATTACCGCAACATACGGTCAATACGACGATGGTGCAAGCGTATTCGGCAACTATTTCAGCGGCAACTCAGTTACAGGTTGGACACATTCCGGCACTGCAGGACAGACAGTGTCAGCACCATCAGGGTCGCCTTTTGGTACGAGTGCTTTCTATGCAGATGGCGCACGCGGGGATTATCTGGATACTATTGCCGGCAACCAAACAGCAAACATGATTATAGAATATTATACGCATACGGCAAATTTAGATGATCTATTTTTCCTTGCCAATTCAATCGGTTCTGGGCAGATAGGCAGGGTCGGCAATGGTAATGGTTGGTACGGCATCGCGTCGGCCGCCTCATGGACCAGTTGGTCTGCTCCGCCAGATACTGGAGTCTGGTCAAATAAATGGCTACTTATATCAATAGTCGTAAACAGCGGCAGTTCGCAGATGTATGTCTCTGTTGTACCTGGCATATATGGGAGCGAGTTGGGCCAAAACGCATCCAACACATATACAGTAAGCAACAACGGCAACTACATAGGACTCATAGGGGATGCGGCAGGGGCTGTACAGTACTGGAACGGTGTGATAATAAGGGCGCTTACGCCGAACGGCGTAATGCCTTTAGAATCCTCTGGTAGCGTATATTCGGTAACTCCACCTGCATGTCTGATTTCCTTAAATCCAAGCGCCATAAACTTCGGTTCGATAAGTCCCGGGACAAGCTCCCTAACAGATAACCAAATTGTCGATACAAACTCAGGGAGCGCATCTGCATACATGTATGTATACGGCGGGAATTGGATATCCGGCACATCAAGTTTTGGAGTAAGCAATACGTCATGGTCCTCTTCTTCGGGTATTACATATGTTGCGGCCAGCAAACTATTACCTGCCGCGGCAAACACATTGATAAGTGTGGCTCCCAGTTCCTCCAATTCCATATACTTCGGCCTTAATATCCCCGCAGCGCAGCCCGCGGCCACATACAACCAGATAATAACGATAGAGAACAGCTGCTGAGCCTATCCCTCTATCCAATCATTACCTGTTATCGCCTTTGCCCTTTATCATTCCCCTCTCAGCTCTATCCCTAAGCTTCCTTATGTTTCTGGAGGCTACGAGCGCCAACGGCGAATCGCTCTGGAGAAGGCCGAGCAGGAAGGCTTGCTAGGGTGATGACTTGCTATGCAAAGAAGTAATATATAAATCTAAAAGATATATTTATATATCTGATTGATATAAATATTATTGATAGATATGACTTCAAAAACCCCAGTTCAAATACAGATTCAACATTCGCCTACTCTGAACACTGTACTTATGGTAGAACAAACCTTAAGAGATAGCAAAGAAGTTATCAAAATATCAGAATTGAAAAGGAGGTTACCGAGAAAAGTGATGCACGCAACTCTTCTTGAAATTCTAAATTATCTACAAGAAAGCGGCAAGATACTGATAACTACAAAGGGTGTAGTATGGACATACACGCCCAGCGATTTGATGAATAAACTAAAGAAAGGAGGATTAGAGCTATGAAGACGCCAAAAGCCATAAGGGTAATTCTCAAAGACCAAGCCAAGGAGGCGTATGAAATGCTCTACAAAGTTGTAGACGAGCAGAAAAGCAAGGGAAGGACAAACTCTGAAGAGATACAATTGCTAAAATCAATAAACAAGAAAGTAGAGATTCTCAGGTATAATCAGGCGTATGGACAAGGCATAGCAAAAGAACAGATACCGAAAGGTCTTGACGTTAATAATCTGTTCTGAATAGAACTTACTCACTATTGGAGAATGATATATACAATTAGGACTAACGAAGTCGAGATAGTGAGTTTTATCCTGTACATAATAGATCACAAGGAATACGACAAGATATTAGGCTACAGAAAAAGGTAGGTGCTCGGAAGATGAAAGGGGAGAACCTAAGGAAAGAATTGAAAAGGTTGGAGAAAAATGCATTGATCTCGCTTGTGGTGGAAGTTGCAGCCTTAAGAAAGGAAAATCTTGAATGGCTTAGCCTAAAGCTTCAAGGAACAAACGGAGATGAAGCAGCAATAGCGTATTTCAAGGGAAAAATCAGAACATGCATCTTCAACAATTCAACACCCAACCTCAGGGAAGCTAGAAAGTTTATTTCAAACTTCAAAAAAATATCAAAGGATGATAAGCTTATCATAGATTTAATGCTGTTTTACGTTGAAACTGGAACGAAGCTAGGTGAAGAGTACGGAGATTTATATGGAGCCTTTTACACAAGTATGGAGAATATGTTTCACGAGGTCATAGAATTACTGAACAAACCACGAAACACTTCGTTAAAAGAACAGTTCATGACCGAGTTAAATTGGATTATGAAACATGCTACGGAAGGATGGGGCTACAAAGATACAATTGAGGAATATATTGGTGAATTATCTTAAACATTCCTCGTCAGCTTAGCTTTAAACTTCCAAACCCTAGGGATGCTCCTCCAACTTCACTCTCCCGATTCCTAATCTATCATAAACACTATCAGAACTGATTATGCCTTCCCCAACATGCGCCGCATGGAAGGCATCGAAAACATTCACTTTATTTTCTTTAGACGCGGATTGTGCGGCATTTATTTAAGCTTTGAATCCGCTATGCTAACTATGGATATAGAGTTCACCACACACTCCTTGGAGCGCATGCGCAAGTACGGCGTGGATAAGGCAATGGTCGAAAAGACGCTTGAAGCTCCTGACTCAGTTACCAAAGGTCATACCGATCGCAGGATATATCAAAAGAGGCTCAACGGCCATGTTCTCCGAGTGATAGTAGAAGAGCATAAAAGCTTTCTAGTCGTAATTACTACGTATAAGGCAAGGAGTGTTCGATATGATATATAAATATGATCCGAAGACCGACATCCTAGTTCTAATCTTAGGTAAGGGCAGGCTCGACTTCGGCGAGCAGAAGGAGAATATCATAACACACTACGACAAGAAGGGTAAACCGCTTGAAATAGAGATACTTGAGGCCAGCAAGACAGCGATGAAGATGATGAGCACAATTATAAGCGGCAAGAAACGCGTAGCTATTGCGACCACTTAGGATCGAATGGAAAACAGGAATAAGAGACATAGGGTTACAATAACAGTAAGCGACAGCGAGCTTGATGCGCTTGAGGATTCTCTGATCGTTTGGAATCTCTGCAAAAAGCATAATGCAATGACTTTTGATTTCCAGACCGGAAAGGCGAAAACCAGCCAGGAGATATTCAAAATGCAGGATGAATGCACGGCGTGCCGGAGGCAAAAGAAACTCGTATTCGGGAAGGCATGGAGTGTAAACAGCAAGCTATTCAAGGCCAGATATAAGGTCTAAACTGCTTGATGCAAAAATATGCAGGGGGAGAGATTTGAACTCTCGAAGGCGCTAATGGTTCGAGAGTGTTTTCTAGCCATTTCACGCCTATATTTCTAGCCATAAACTACACCAAAACAAACAATATTTCCTAGCCCGAAAACGATACATCGAGCTTCGGCCCTAGGGAAAGGTCATTTTTTATAAATGTTACATTGGTTATCATTTGATAATCAGCAAAACACATAATTATAAATACTTTTACTACCGTAATTAAACTATGCAAACGAAAGATTTTGTGGAATTCTTGATAGAAGAACATATGCCCGTGTTCACGCTGGAAGACGCAGTAAAAATCCTTCATTATGGTAAGGCGTATACCAAACTTTTTCTGCACAGGAATATGAAAAAAGGGATTGTTGGACATGTAGAAAGAGGTTTGTACTACGTAAAGACGAGATATAACGAGTATGAAATCGCGTCACATATACTGAGCCCATCTTATGTGAGTATGATATCGGCACTTGCATATTATGGCTTAACAACCCAGATACCTAGGGTGGTTTATGTTCTCTCCACGAAGAGGCACAGAGCACTCAGGAATGTCTCTGGGTTTGATATAGTTTTCAAAAGGATAAAAGGAGAGATGCTATTCGGATACCATAAAGAGTCTGACGGCAACATATTCATAGCTGACCCGGAGAAGGCGATAGTTGATATATATTATTTTAATGATGTCAGTGATCTTGATGAGACCGTGCTTGATAAACCTTCAAGAATTGACATCGGCAAGTTAGTGCTTTACGCACAGAGAAGTAAAAGGAAATCGGCTGTGTTGAAAATTGCAAAATTATTGAAAGAGCATGGCCACTATATACATGCCAAACGGTTAGTTAGAGAGTATGATAAAACTAGATTGTTGATAAAATGATTGATAAAGATACGCTCCTGGAAACAACAACGTACGAGCATCCGTATCAGAAAGAGAAAGATTACATAGAGGAATTATTCCTTACGGAAATATACTCTGCAACAGATGCGTTAATTTTCAAAGGAGGTACAGCAATATCTAAATTCTACGGCTCTGCCAGATTTTCAGATGACTTAGATTTTTCCATTGCGCTTAATTACGCAAATAAAAACTCCGTGTCCATGCAAGTCGCGACTATTGTGAGTAAGCTCTCAAAGGAATGTCCACTAAAAATCATGAGGAAGAGAAATGACAGGAATATGCTGGTGTATGAGCTTAGTGTAAGGGGCCCGTTATTCGAAATGCTCAACAAATATCAACATCTTAAAATAGAGATAGATAAGAATGCGTCCCTGATAAGCAGGGTTAATATTTTCCGGCGAAATCCGCCATATCCTGATTTGAAACCTTATACAGCCATGGTAATGAGCACGAGAGAGATAATGGCAGAAAAAGTAGTTGCGCTGTTATTCAGGCATAATATGAAAACCAGAGACCTATATGATATCTACTTTTTGATGCAGAGTGGTGTTGATGTTGATGTCAATATGGTGGATAAAAAGATGAAAGAGCATGGTCATGTCTTCAGCGAACCCAGGCTGATTAGCAGGATGGAGGAATTTGGTGGCGTATGGGAGAAGGAGCTGCGCAGGCTGTTGCCAGAAAGCAAATTCGTAGGATTTGGTAGTGTAAAAAAGTATGTCATGAGGCGCTTCGAGGACTCTGATTTAATGTGAGATGCAGGGGGAGAGATTTGAACTCTCGAACCCCTAAAGGACTAGGCCCTGAACCTAGCGCGTTTGACCAAACTTTGCTACCCCTGCACAAGGTTTATTATTCTTGTACTGTTTTAATCCTTTGCTGATTGTATGGTGTTTTTTTGCTTATAGGAATAATAGGCGCGCCCAACAAGGGCAAGAGTACCCTATTTTCTGCGATAACGATGAACGACGTGCATATAGCAGATTATCCGTTTACCACGATAGACCCAAATGTAGGCGTGGCTTACGTGACTGCCCAGTGCCCACATAGTGAGTTTGGGGTAAGCTGCAATCCAAGAAACTCATACTGTAAAAATGGCACGAGGTACGTTCCAATAAACGTTGTTGACGTTGCAGGCTTAGTAGAAGATGCGCATTCGGGAAAGGGAATGGGAAACAAGTTCCTGAATGATCTCAGCACAGCTGATGGGTTTATACTTGTCATAGATTCAAGCGGAAAAACGGATAAGAACGGAAATAAGTGCACAGGCGCAGATCCTGCGGAAGACATAGCGCTCGTGAAGAACGAACTTGCAGAATGGCTTTCAGGAATAATCGAGAGGCACTGGAAAAAGGTGTATATGAGTGAGGAACCGGGAGCGGAGCTTGCAAAAATGATATCAGGGATAGGGATAAGCGGTGAGGTGGCAGAGAAGTGCCTGAGGGAGTCTGGCATAAGGCACAGAGAGCGGGATCCCCCAAAAGAGCAGATGAGGCACTTTGCCTGGAAGATCATAGAACTATCAAAACCAATATCCATCTGCGCCAACAAGACGGACGATCCGGACTCTGCCAAAAATACAGGCAAGATACTTGCGGTTTCCGAAGGGAAATGCGCCCTTTGTTCAGCTGCGATAGAGCTCGCACTCAGAAAAGCGGATAAGAACGGCATAATAGATTATAACCCAGAAAAAAGGGAGTTCAAAGAGCTCAAAGAGGTAGACGAGGCGCAAAAGAAAGCACTCTCATATATGCGCTCTTTCCTTAAGAGCGGTAAATCCGACGTACAGGGAATGTTGAACAGACTAGCATTCGAGATGCTTGAGATGATAGTGGTCTATCCTGTAGAGGACGAGAATAAGTACGCGGACCATTACGGCAACATCCTGCCCGATGCAATACTCATCAAAAAAGGTTCAACAGCATCAGACCTTGCCGCGATCATTCACACAGACCTAGCAAAAGGGATGCTGTATGCAGTGGACGCGAGAAGCAAAAGGCGCATCGGAAAGGATTATATGCTAAAGGGAGGAGATGTTATAAGGATTGTAAGTGCAATCCGGTAAGTGAGGCTTATGGAAGAGAGGGTAATACTTGTAGACGAGAATGACAGGCAGATAGGTACTGAGGAGAAGATGAGGGCGCACAGAGAGGGAAAGCTTCACCGCGCATTTTCGATATTCATATTCAACGACAAAGGGGAGATGCTGCTTCAGCGCAGGGCGCTCAGCAAGTACCATTCTGGAGGTTTATGGACTAACGCATGCTGCAGCCATCCAAGAGAGAACGAGCCGGTAGGGGATGCAGCGCACCGTCGCCTCAAGGAAGAGATGGGTTTCGACACAGAGATGTCGGAGGTATTTTCCTTTACCTATTTTGCCGAGCTTGATAAAGGCCTCAAGGAGCACGAGTTCGACCACGTAATATTCGGCAAATATGTGGGGAAGATAGATCCGAATCCCGAAGAGGTGGATTCTTTCAAGTGGATCTCTCTCGAAGAACTAGAGGCAGACGTAAAGACGAATCCCCAAAACTATACCGCATGGTTTGTTATATCCCTAGACAAGGTGATGGATTTCTACAAACGTAATCAAACCACACAGTAAAGGGGGCCATAACTAGAGCTACCACACAAAGCATACTGCAAAAGAAGACACAAAGGGCATCAAAGAGGCACAGGATTGTACCTCGAAGAGATGCTGGAAAAAAGCCAAGGTAGTTATATATAAAAGTCTTTCTTACGATAAAAGAATGGTTGTATGGCATCATTGTATTCACCACAATCGCAGGCTGGCGTGCTTAGCTTCTATGACGCTCCGACGAAAGGGCCAAAGATAGATCCGAGATACGTGCTTATAGGGGTAGCGATATTCGCCGTAGTGATACTTGTAGCGAACCACTTTCTTTACTTCTAAGAGATTCCTCTTCCTGATACTATCACAATGAGAGCCGCCGCAATAGAAAGTATAGCCGCATAAGTGTAAGAGTACGCAGGGCTGAAATGGTAAAGCACACCCATGATAACATTTCCCACCAGTATTCCGATGCTACGCGATGCGGTAAGGGAGCCCATCCCTTTCCCGATATCTCCTGATTTCACAATCGATATTATGCTGGGTTCCATAGTATCTATCACTCCCACACCCATTCCTATGAGAAATATCGAGAGGTACATGAGCCCTACTCCGAGATTAAAGAGGTATGCGATGCCAAGCAGCGCGGTCGCTATGCCAGAAAGGAGATAGCCTAGAATACCAAGTCCATATACAGGGGCGATCCTCTTCCTTCCTATATAGTAGCCGAAGAATGCAGAGCCGAGCAAGAAAAAGAGATAAGAGAGATATCCGAGCGAGTTGTTGCCGGAATATCTGGCAACGGTAAGTATGGGGAAACCTAAACTGTAGAAGCTGAAGCCGTATAGAGACGTAGCTATTATCACTCCGACGAAGGCGTTCCTGTTTGAACGCATCCGTATCCCAACATTCTTTCTGATTTTGCGCACAGCGCCTGATACTCCTTTACGCTCTTTTACGAAGAAAAGAAGGAAAGTGGAGAAAAGTATTGGTATGGCAGTAAGGAGTATTATCGACCTAAGTCCGATCCCGAAATAAAGAAGGGAAAGAAGGACCGATATAGATAGGACTCCTCCCCCAACATCCATTGCATTGAGGAAGCCGTATACTGTGGTCCTGTTCTTATCTGATACCTCGTCATCTATCATGGCGCGCCTTGCAGGGGACCTAAAGTTTCTTGAGAGCCACCCGCCAGTAAACAGAACAGAAGCTTCATAGAAGCTGGTCGCGAGGCCACTCAGCGAGAGTATTGGTATGAGAAGGTTGCCCAATATCGTTACTTTTTTCTTTCCGTACTTGCCCGAGAGGATGCCCCCCGCGTATCCAAATATCGCACCGAAGCCGTAGGATATCGCGACCACAATTCCAAACACGTAAACCGGCGCGTGCAACACTATTACAAGGAAGATTGGAAGGGCAGCGACTACCGTCTGGTAGCCAAAGTCGGCGAAAAACGCAGATAGGGATATAAGTAGCGCATTGCGCGTTATCTTTTCCCCAGCTCCCATATGTAACCAATATACCCAAATCTATAAATATGGGACGCATATCAGAGCTCAAAATTGAGCCAACTCACACAACAAGTGCTCTCTTCGCTTCTCCTAAAAATGCGACTATGTCATCCACATCCCTCGCTTTGTAAACGTCCATTTTATTTTGACGCATCTCCCTATATAGCGAATCTTGTAGAAAATACATATATATCTTTCTGGCTCCATCCAAATCATCGTTCATTTTGAGAAGTCTGCATTGCATGCGGAAAAATTCTAAGTGATGAAATGGGTAGAGATGTATTGAAACCGCAAGATGCCAAGATCTTCTTCGAGGCAACAGGGAAACGACAGCCGGGAAAGCAGAACGATGTACCTGAGGTAATCAAAACAGTAGGGCTGATAAACATGGCCAGAAAGCAGAAGGGCGAGGCAAATGACGAGGAAAAGAGACAGCGCTTCACAAGGCTTGAACAGGAGCAGATGTCACTGTTGAGAAGGTTAGGGTAGCCGATAAAACAGCTCCCACAGAAATCTGCCTTGCCTGTATGCCGACCTCGCCCAAGTTAATTCGGTTCAGAAAGTGCCAGATTTGCTTGAAAGCGAGTTTAGGAACAGACTTTATACGAAGCTCTCCCTGACGCACGTTTAAATACATTTACACTAAAATATAGTGCAAGCCTCGTTGTGAATAAATGGCTTCAGAAAAATCCAACATATACACCAAAGACGGCCTTATAATAGGGGGTTTTCGTTTCGGGGCTCATAAAAAAGCAATCGGCGAACTTGTTTTTACAACCTCCATGACTGGTTATCCAGAAAGTCTTACAGACCCTTCTTATAAGGGGCAGATTCTGGTTTTCACGCATCCACTCGTAGGCAATTATGGGGTGCCTAGAAAGAAATACGCCACCTGCGCAAAAATGCCGATCAATTTTGAATCAGACCATGTACAAGCCGAAGGTATGATAGTATCTGAGTATACTTCCGGAACAAAATTGGATTCTGAAAGAACGTTAAATTCGTGGCTAAAGCGAGAATCAATACCAGGCATATACGGCATAGATACCCGCGCATTAACAGTGAGACTGAGAGACAACGGCACCTCTATAGGCGTCATATCCGACAACAGCAAAGACATCAAAGATTTGTACATATACGATTACGAATCTATCAACTTTGTGAAAATGGTATCGCCCAAGAAACCCATATACTGCAAAGTTCCCGGAAGGAAACAAAAAGGCACTATAGTAGTTATGGACTTTGGCGCAAAGAATGGATTCATAAATGATTTGCTAAACTTGGGATATGACGTTATAAGGGCGCCATGGAACTCGTCGGCGCAAGAGATACTGGATTTCAGACCTTCTGGCATAGTTTACGGAAATGGACCTGGAAATCCCAATCTCTTGGGCGAAGCAATATCTAACATAAAGGAGCTGTTTGATACCGGAATACCGAGCATGGGGATATGCCTAGGGCACCAGCTTGCTGCGATAGCTCTGGGCGGGAGGATAAAAAAGATGAAGTTCGGTCATAGAGCCGTGAATAAAGGCGTTGTAAACTGTCTAGACAATAAAGCATACATAACAACGCACAACCATGGCTATGCACTGTCAAGAAGAAACATGCCTGCAAGCGCAAAGGTTCTGTTCGAAAGCATAGATGACAATGTTGTTGAAGGTATGATAGACAGAAAGCACAACCTGATAACTACGCAGTTCCATCCAGAGGCCAGGCCCGGGGCATGGGACACGCAATTCGTCTTTGATATGTTTTATGGGATGATGCAAAATGGCAAGAAGAAGGCTTGATTTGAGGCAATGCAACAAGATTCTGCTGATCGGCTCCGGTCCCATAAAGATCGGCGAGGCCGCAGAGTTTGATTACAGCGGCAGCCAGGCGCTCAAAGCGCTTCGTGAGGAGGGCATAGAAACGATAATCGTCAATTCGAATGTGGCCACGGTGCAAACAAGCTATCTCTCTGCGGATCATGTCTACTTACTCCCGGTAAAGAGACGTTTCATAGAGAAAGTAATAGAAAAAGAAAAACCTAAAGGCATAATGATAGGTTTTGGAGGGCAGAGTGCCCTTAATGCGGGGATAGACCTGAATGATGCAGGAGTTTTGGGCAAGCATGGTGTAAAAATACTCGGAACAAAACTCGGAGGCATAAAGGCTGCGCTCGGCAGGGCCGATTTCAAAAGGCTGATGGAAAGCAAGAGCATAAGGACTGCACCAAGCAGAGCCGCAAAAACAGAGAAAGGTGCTCTCGCTGCTGCAAGAGAACTCGGCTATCCTGTGATGTTAAGAGTGAGCTTCAACCTTGCTGGAAGAGGATCGTTCATAGCAAAGAGCGAGGCCGCATTGAAGAAAGGCATAAAGAGATCTCTCGCGCAGAGCAAGACAGGTGAAGTGCTTATAGAAAAGTATCTGGACGGATGGAAGGAGATAGAATACGAAGTTGTAAGGGATATGCACGGCAACGCAGCAGTCGTGGCGTGCATAGAAAACCTTGACCCGATGGGCGTACATACTGGAGAATCAACTGTTGTAACACCTGCACAGACTCTGGACAACGAGGACTACAATGCGATGCGTGCCATTTCGATAAAAGTGGCAGAGGCGATAGGGCTTGTGGGAGAATGCAATGTCCAGTTCGCCCTAAACCCCAAAAGCAGGGAGTTCTACGTGATCGAGACGAATCCGAGGATGTCCCGCTCAAGCGCCCTAGCAAGCAAGGCAACAGGCTATCCTCTTGCATATGTGAGCGCGAAGCTAAGCTTGGGATACAAGCTCTACGATCTCAGCAATGAGGTATCAAAAGCTACGAGTGCGTTCTTTGAGCCGAGCCTTGATTACATAACAATAAAGATACCACGGTGGGACCTGACAAAGTTCGAGAGCGCAAGCTCGAGCTTAGGTACAGAAATGAAGAGCATTGGAGAGGTGATGGCAATCGGCAGGTCTTTTGAGGAGGCAATGCAGAAAGCGGTGCGCATGCTTGACATAGGCGAGCTCGGCCTGGTTGGCGGCAGGGTATACAATTCTGACTTAAGCAGGCCAGAGATAAAATCAATACTTAAATCAAGAAAACCATACTGGTTCCTATATGCAGCAAAAGCATTTGCACTCGGCATAAAGCCCGAGGAAGTGCACAGGCTTACCGGCGTTGACCTCTTCTTCCTAAACAAGATAAATAACCTAGTAACAATTTACGAAAAGGCAAAGGATTCAAAGGACAAGTCAAGCCAGAAGAAAGGCACGGAAGGGGACGAACAGCTAAAAAGGATGGGATTTTGCGGGCAGCAACTCAGCTCCAATACAGACATTTTCGTCAAAAGCATAGATACTCTTGCAGGCGAACGCCCTGCCAGAGTAAACTACCTATATACTACGCGCGTGGCTTCAGAAGACGACATCAGCTTCAAAGAAAAACCAAAAAATGGAAAGGCGCTGGTTCTTGGCGCAGGCGTATTCAGGATAGGGGTATCGGTAGAATTTGATTGGAGCGCAGTGAACTTTGCGAGGGCGCTTAAGAGAAGCTTTTCTGAAGTGTCAATACTCAACTGCAATCCGGAGACCGTGTCTACAGATTGGGATATCGCAGACAAGCTGTACTTTGACGAGATAAGCGCAGAAACAATAAGCTCAATAGACAAGAAGGAGCATTTCGACGGCGTTACGGTATTTACCGGAGGTCAGATAGGCAACAACATAGCAGAGAAGCTGTCCGAATATGGCATGAAGTTCATAGGCACGGGCTCATCCAGCATAGGGAGGTCGGAAGACAGAAACAAGTTCTCATCGATAGTGGAGAAGCTTAACCTAGCCCAGCCTGAATGGCGCACAGCAACCGGCAGACATGCGATTGAAAGGTTCATAGATGAGGTTGGATTTCCGATACTTGTGCGACCGAGCTATATACTTAGCGGTTCGTCCTTCAAGCTGTTGTACAGTCAGGCAGATCTTCAAAGATATATGGCAATGATAGGCAAGCAAGCTCATAGAATCCCATTGGTCCTAACGAAGTTCTACCCAGATTCGGTAGAAGCAGAGCTGGATTGCGTGACCGATTCAAAGTCAGTGCTAGGGATAAGCATGCAGCACATAGAAGAAGCTGGAGTGCACAGCGGCGATGCCACTATAACAGCGCCTTTCCATGGCAGCAAAACCGCTTATGAAGAGATGAAACGGATGGCGTTGCTCTTTTCGTCAGAATTAGAGATGAAAGGGCCGTTCAACATACAGTTCCTAATAAACAGGGGAAAGGTGTACATAATAGAGCTCAATTCAAGGGCTAGCAGGTCAATGCCTTTCAGTTCAAAATCGGTTGGCATAAACATGATGGATTATGCGTACAAGGCGATATTCAATGGGTTAGGCATGGACGGAGAGTTCCACGAGCCCAAACACAAGAGCTACATAGTAAAGAGCGCACAATTCTCTTGGTTGCAGCTCAAGGATTCCTACCCTGTATTAGGGCCGGAGATGAGAAGCACTGGGGAAGCGGCAGCCTTCGGCAAGACCATGAACGAGGCCCTTCTGACAAGCTGGCTTGGAGTAAATCCAAACCACTTTCCCAGTGGATCTGCGATAATATACGGGAAATCCGGCCTGCAGCATCTCGGCAAAGCAGCCGCGATTCTAAAAGGTCTTTTGGATGTGTTTACAGTAGAGGATTATCCTATAGCTAATGCGGAGGTCATAAGCAGCGCAGACGCGCTGAACATGATAGACAAAGGCAAGGTCGGCATAGTGATGACCGATAACGACCTAAAAAAGAGAGATTTTGGCATAAGAAGACGCACAGTCGACTTCAACATACCATTGGTCTTGAACGGAAGGCTTGCGTCGCAACTATCAGACGCTTTCCTCGAATCTGCTGACTTTAACGATGTTAGGGAGATGAAAGGATATTATTAACCGTGCAAAGGAACAGACACTTCTCAAATCGTCACAGAACTTTGTTATGTTGAATGATTCAGGAAGATTCTGTATGGCGACAATAACCATGTGTCAAAATCGTTATATCCTTCTGTTCTGCACGGTTAACATACCGACGTTATAGTTCTAAATGGTCTGTAAGATTACTTTTTTGCACGGTTTGTAATGGCAAATACGCATGCTGAAAATATTTATCCCAGTTAGGCGCTGGTAAGTGTATTTGACTACTTTTGTGATATCCCACAATTTAAAATACAAAATACTAATTAAACACAGAAAATGAATTAAACTACAAAGCCACTTTGCACACAACGTTTAAATACCATTACTAGTATAAACAGAATGGATACAATGCAGCAACGAACTCAGACAGTAACCTTTTCCTGGTTCGGGAGCAGCAGCGTATGCTCAATTAAGAATATAATGTTTCACACAATAAACGGCTATCCAGCCGCTTAAACTTCCTAAATTTTTGGTGGTTTGATGGTCGGGCTGGAGATTAGTAGAGTTTATGGTGCGGAGTTTGGTTTATCCGAGCGCGAGCGTATCCTCATATCGGAGATAGGCCACGATAAGATAGATTCGGCATCATGTTTCGTAGAATACGTGTCGGAAGTGTACGGAATAGCGAAGAGCACAGCGTGGTATTCTCTAAAGAAGCTTAAGTCGAACGGGATCCTGTATTTTCCAAGCAAAGATGAGAAGGAACAGGGACTCTTCCTTACTGAAAGAGGAAAAGCCTCGCTCAGTCGCGAAAGCCCTGGAATTGTAATGCTGAATAGAAAGAGTGTATCTCTGCGTGGGGAGTAGGAAAGGGATAGAATATGGCATTGGGCGCGTGGATGCGCCCTGCCTACCTTACTGTCTTTTATCCCTGTTTATTATCTTCCGCATCATTTCCGAAGTCTCGAAAAGGCTCTCGAACGTCCCGGCATCGCTCCACTCCTTTTTCAGGAATGAGTATCTGAGCGTACCCTCCTTTATGTAAAGGTTGTTAACATCAGTTATCTCTACCTCGCCACGCGCAGAAGGCCTCAGCTTTCTTATCTTATCAAAAACGGTGTTATCGTATATGTATAGGCCGGTAACAGCATAAGGGCTCTTAGGCCTCTTCGGTTTCTCCTCTATCGCGACTATGTCTTTGCCTCTGAACACAGGGACGCCAAACGCCGATAGATTCTTGACCTTTTTGAGAAATACCATCGCTCCTCCGGTAAATTTCTTTGCCTCTTTAGATATATCATCAAGGACTATATTGTCGCCCAGGTTTAAGAGTACATCATCTCCGTCAACAAAATCCTGCGCTACAGACAGCGCATGTGCAACGCCTCTAGGCTCATCCTGCACGGTATACTCTATTTTTGCCCCAAACTCCTTTCCCGAACCAAGAAGGTTTATGAAGTTACCCGCGTGCTCCCTTGCAGACACTATTATTATGTTGCGGACTCCTGCCCTGACTATGGTCTCTATCGGATAGTATACCATTGGTCTGTCATATACAGGCAGCAATATCTTGTTAGTCGCTTTGGTCAAAGGGCTAAGCCTAGTGCCCTTTCCCCCAGCTAATATAACCCCTTTCATAGAATCACCAGTAAATCAAAGAGAAAGAATAAAAGAGTAGGGGGCACGACTTACAAAAATCATTATATATCTGTTCAAACATGGATATTCGGTAGGATGGAAGTGAATAAGGATCCAACGCATGCAATGCGGGCCAAAAACGACCCGCTACAGGCACTGCGACAAACCGAAATATCAACGTTTGACTTGAGACTGATAAAAAAGAGTGATGGTGCCATAGATGTCCAGTTTAAACTTAACGGAAAGCAGAAAAAGATAGAAGAGATGGATAAGGACACACTCCTATTATCAGCGCATATAGCATTGGCGCGCGCAGCCAATATAATTGAAGTGATGGACACCACAAAGCAATATAAGAAAGCAGCCGCACAAAATCAAAAAGAGATAGTAATAGCCATATACCAGAAAACACTCTCTATGTTTGACAGAGTGCTGGAATTTGATAATAAAGACATAGATGCCAAGATAGGGCACAATGTATCAAAATTCTATATAGCCGACCTCAATAGCGACCAAATGCCGGAGATGGACCTGCTAAACGAGGGAATATCCATATACAAAGATGCCTTAGAGATACGCGACCCCGCAACAAGTACCAATAAAGACATCCTGTCCAAGTACTGCATGATGCTGGGGAAAGATGCGATAGCCCTATTTGATCGTGTGTTGAAGCGCAACCCGGTAAATATGGAGGCAATGACGTGGAAATCGAAGGCACTGTACTCTTGCAGGGAGAAGTCAGCCGCGATGAAGCTCGTAAATATAATACTATCAAATCTTCCGCAAAACATAGACGCATTGGAAGTGAAGGCTAATATAGAGCTGTATTCCGGGGGATAGGG
>JAJYTZ010000006.1 GCA_021792775.1 Microcaldota archaeon | reverse complement strand
CGATCTGTACTGGCCATAATCAGTCATAAAAATCATGTCATGCAGCTTATTCAAATAAGCCGTGCCGCGCGTCCCTATAGACACTGCGGCATCAAACGCCATCTTCCACATCACAGAATATAAGGCATCACCAGCTATTATCGCATAATCCATGCCATACATCACATGCGCAGCCTTGCCGCCTCTCCTCAACTCGTTCTGGTCAAGTATGTCATCATGCATAAGCACTGCATCCTCAGATGCCTGCTGGACCGCGGCGGGCAGTATTGCATCCTTGACATCCCCACCATATAGGAGCGTCCACAACAGAAGATAGCCGGGCCTTCTATACTGCCCTTTTCTATCAACATAACATCTCATCATCTCAGAGAAGCGTTTATCGTGATCAGGTATATACTCTATTATCCTACGATATACAGGCTCCTTGAACCCCGACACAAAACCCTTAAAATCCTCGAAATCTATATGTTCCATAGAATCGATCACACCGACCTGTTTATAAGATACTCAACAAGTTCTTTAAGCTTAGATTTTGCCTCAGAGTCCGGCAGAGAAGAGTTGACCGTCCCCCATGCCTCTCTGACCAGTTTGTAAGCAAGCTCCTCGACATACTCCCTAGACCTATACTTGGTTATTATTGCTATCGCCTCCTCTATAGGCTCCTTATCTTTTGTATGCATTGAGAGTATTTCTATTAGCCTCTTTCTTTCCTCTTCTTTAGCATTAGATAATGTATGTATCACAAGCATTGTGACTTTCCCCTCTGATATATCATCCCCAACGCCTCCCTTGTTCTTAGAGAGGTCGCTCTCATATATGTTGAGTATGTCATCCTCCAACTGAAACGCAATGCCTATCATAGCGCCAAACGTCCCAAGCTTCTCCACAGTAACATCGTCCGCACCGCCTATAACACCCCCCAACTCGCATGCGAACCTAGAAAGTACGCCAGTCTTATCATGCGCCATCTGGAGATACTTTTTCTCGTTTATCTCATAAGGGTTTACCAATCCTCTATGCCATGCGATGTCGACAGACTGTCCGAGTGCCACTCTTGTCATCTCTCTTATGTAGAAAGAAAGCACCCTGCTCTTGGTCTTTTCATCAAGTTTCTTGCTGTCCACGAGTGCCCTGAGCGGGAAGAAGTACATGAAGTCGCCAAGGTTGTTTGCTATATCTATCCCAAACTTTTTGTGGACAGCGAGATTCCCTCTTCTCATGTCCGAATCATCTTCGATATCGTCATGTATGAGTGTCGCATTGTGAATTACTTCTGGTATAATAGAAAACTCGATATAGTTATCAGGGTCCTTGCCAAGCGCCTCTATTACGAGCAATGAGAGTATCGGCCTCCAGCGTTTACCTCCCTGATCAAGAAGGTACCAGGCGGGTTCCAGTATGCTTTTTGTAATCGCGTCCGTATCGTACTCATATCCCGAGCGTCCGAGAAGTGCCTCTATATACCTTTCTGAAGATTTTCTCTTAAGATAGGTTTCAAGTTCGCTATTTATCAGCTTGGCTTTTTCTTTCATATATTCTTTTATCGGCATCTTATCACGCTTTAGATGTCGCGCCAAGTTCTATAAAGCATTTCTTATGGATCGCACATCTCCAAATAACAAGAAAACATGCAGATTTGGTTAACCGCTAGCCATCTTTAAGTTGTGGCACAAAATAAGCCGCAGCATCGATCAAACGCATAGTCTAACAACGTATATATATCAGATAACAAGTTGTTAATATAGGCTTTTTCCATGCATGCCAAAATAAATAGTGCACACGAAAGCAGAAGATTTCTGGATATGTTTGGGGATAAGGCACCTGCCGTAGTGTCCGACGGCGATAGAACGCTTTGGCATAAGAATGTGACAGAGCACGGGATGGGCGTGCCAATTATAATAAAGATGCTACGTCAGGGGCACATACTGATTGCGATAGAAAGCATCAAAGGCTATCTTGAGATTAAACGTGCAGTGGAAAACAACCCTATACTCGGTTCCGACCCAGTCGAAGGTCTACCGATGTTCTATTCTAAGCTGAAACGGGCAGGGATAGGAACCAAAGACGAACTGACCGAGATGGCGCTTAGATACATACTGTGTCACCAGATCTTAAGTACAAGCGTAATACTCAGAGGTTTTAACAACAGGTTTCTTGCTACGTGCAACGGTTCATCCGTTGCCGAAGCTGCTAACAAAGTCTTTGCATTCAGAAGCATAGTTTGCAATACCGACGTATTCTATCATGATCGGTCAGAGAACGGGCCACAGTCGTACAAGATCGACAATATAGATATAAAAATTAAGGACGGAGAAGACAAAGCTAGGTATGTCTATGATATGCTAAACAACCATGGCATACGTCTGAAGGATTGCGTTTACATGGGGGACAGCACAAACGATATACCTTCCATGATGATTGCAGGATTTCCAGTTGCGTCTCCGTTTGCAACGGAGGAGGTAAAGGCCGTGGCGCATCATATTCTTACCGACACTGCTATAGTCTCATTTCCGCACGTTTGAAAACGCGGGCTTCTACATCATTCACGTGCTTTTGCACTAATATTTCTTACTTATATGGCGAAACCGAGCCGACAGAACGTCACAATCACCCAACGGACTGAACACCGTTGGCGCAGCAAACCCTATTTGTCGGGTCTGCAATAAAGATACCGGAAAGAAAGGCAGCTTAGCAACAGAATGTCCAATACTTATATAAAACTTGCCCAACAAGGATACCTGTCAAACGGTAATAGGGGCAGGGAAACGCCCGATCCCATTCCGAACTCGGAAGCTAAGCCTGTCCACGATATGTGTGTACTGCCGTAAGGTGGGAAAGCATATTGCTGTTTGGCATCGGTGTTAAAATGAGAAAGAATACCACGATTTTCTGGATTAGTACAATATTTCTCGCGTTATTGTTCACATCATATGCGGGAGCTACGGTCATAGGCAGTTCATCCATAAGTATCGCATCTGCGAATACCTCCTTATATCAAGGCAAAAGCGTAAGCATACCTTACGTAGTGAAACTGGCAAGCGGAAGCACATGGGGAACAACCCTTAATGTTGTTGATCTTTCATACCTTAACTCAATGGGGATTCATGTATCGCTCAGTCAAAGCTATGCCGAGCCAACATATACAGGAAACATGTCTATAACCACCTCAAACAATACTATCCCGGGAAACTACAACATAACCCTTAACGCTACCGGGGATGACCCATCACAGAGCAATGCTGTATTGAAGCTTACAGTGCTAAAACCATCAAATACAATATCAACTCCGACAAGCACAATATCAAAAACAAACAGCACAACCCCTCCATCTGTGCCCACCTTACCCACTACACCATCATCTGTGTCATATCCCACAACACCTTCCTTCGGTGTCAGCACATACATATACATCATTGCGATAATAATCATAGTGATAGTGATCGCGGCATTGGTACTTGCGAAGCGCCATTAGAGTTTTCTGCCCCTCATGCATGATTTACAATATCCTGCAACATCAGAATCCCTCCCGCATACTCTTCGCCCGCACATCCTGCAGACTTTGACCGCGGTTCTTTTGCCGCATATATCGCATATCACCTTGGTGTCCATCTACTCAAATCTCACAAAACTTCCAAGCAGCGCCTTAGCATTCGTTATGGAAAGCGGTTTAAGGTTGTGCTCTTTTGCATACCTGCACTGGTATCTTATGTACGGGGTGTTTACCTTTGTGTCGGGGTTCAATTTTTTGCACTCTTCTATATAATCAGCTATCACCTTTGTAGCCTGTTCTATATCCAGTCCCTTTATGTTTGTAAGGTAAGGAGCGAGGATTAAGTTTATCGTCCTATGCCTCACATCCGGGATGGGAGTACCGAGGACTAGCTCTATCCATCCGGTGTTTCTCCCTTTTTGCTTCGGTATCCTTATCTGCATGTCAAAATTCATGCCTCTGCTGCCTTCCACAATCAATTTCGGGAGTTCCTTCAAAGGAATCGGCAGTCCACTCCTTACCTTTTTGTAAATGCCTTCTTCTATCAACTCTATAACCCTGCTTCTTGCAAGGAACACTTCCCCGCGATTGAGGTTGTTGTTGACAAGCTTAAATTCTTCTCTTTTCGGCGAGTTCTTAAGGAAATCCGAGAGGCTCACCACAAATAACCCATCTTTGTCGAGCTGCGCACTTACTCCAACATCCCTCCCCACATATAGAATCTCATCCGCATCGCCCCTAACTAGGGCTTCCTTCGATCTGTGCGCCTCCCCCCTGCAGAACCTCTCTATCAGATACGGATTTTTTATCGCGCTCACTATCATTCTGGAGTACACATAGCTCTTCAGCTCTCCGAGTTTTACATCGTTCAACCCTATCTCGTAATACCTGTTCTTCATGTTTATATCGTTCTGTATCCTCTCCCTTCCAAAGCTCAGGTACTTTTCAATACTCTGGTCGGGTCTATGGCCTTCAAGTACTACTTTAGAATAAGAGCAGAAGGGATACTTGTAAGAAAGCTCCATCGCCATGTTTCCGACATTCTCCATGCTTATACTACGGAGGGATTAATTTTATTTATTGCGTTTTGGGAGGATTACTCAGGCTCCATGTGCTCTAGCTACATTTACACTCTTTGGATGCTCGCCCTAAGGCAGAACCTTATTTCACATAGGAGTCCCCTACGGTAACTCGCCAAAAGAAGTTTTACAAGAAAAAGGGAGCTTGAGGGCTTAGCGGGACTCATGTCGAAACGGGATATGTTGTCGTGTAGGTAAGATTTCCAGATGCCGCCGTATACTCTATCATGTATATAGTATTGTTCGTGACTCCGCTGATAGGGATCGTGATGTTTGCAGCATCACCGGTAGGAATGGATGGGATGGTGCCTATCATGGAACCTGTTTCTGTGACCGTAATGTGAACGGTGTCTATGAACACGCTCCCCGTGTTCTTGACGGTTGTTGCGAAGTAATAGGAGCCGCCGGAGTTGGTGAGCGTTGCATTCTCGACATAAAAGTATAAGCCTCTATGCGGGGCGCTTTCATTACCTATAGAATGAAGGACTCCCAGAGCAATTACGCCCACTATTGCAGCTATTATGAAAAACGCCACAACCATGCCCAAGAGCCTGGCTTTCTGCGCGGCGCCGCCCTGTTTGATTATCACATTGAGCAACCCTCCCATATAATCATGCATATATTTATAGAAAATGTAAAGTAAACGATATCAGCAACATCATCAAGGAAGGTTGCTCACCACGAGTCCCGATAGCGTTGCGGCCGTTATATTGGTTGTCCTGCTGATAAAAGTCGCTGTGACATAATCCCCTTTTCGTCCCATCAATACCTCGCCTGCCGTGTTGTTATTGGTTGTGTTTCTTATGAATGCGTAGTCCATCCCGTTCTGTGTGCCAAATACCGCGTAGCTGGGTGCCGAACCGGTCATTTTTGCGTACAATGCCTGCGCGTCGGGGGATAGGATGACGAACTCCATTATGCTCCGGTTGTTCGCGTCGATGTACGATACGATCCACACCTCTGTCGCGGTCGCGTTGCCCATGAACTGGGGCCCTAAGCTTGCTATCTCCGCAGACGTGTTGTACACCTTTGTAGTCTGGCTTGTGATAGTGCCAATCAGCGTCTGGGCCTGGCTCTGAGCCATGTATGGACTGGCTGAGTATGCCTGCACCGTCGTGGTTGACGACTGGGTCGTCGGTGTAGTTGTTAAAGACGGCGTAATCGCACGCTGCTGACCATTATGTAAGAGCGCCAATGCAGCAACCGCTGCAATCAATACGATCATTATGCCTAAATACCTCATGACAATGTTGCTGGCCATGATATCCTATTTTTGTAAAAGTATAATAACTTATGTCTAGTTCTTCACTTTAGATATCCCAATTTCATTTGTGCTCCGATTGGCTCATACAGATCTCATAAAAAACCTCTTTATCATAAGGCTGGGGCTGTCCATGTCCCCGTACTTGCCGAAGAACTTGTCAAGGCCAAGAGTCTCTGCCATTCCTATAAAGAAGCCAAAAGATCCCTGAAAGTTAGAATAATACGCATGCAACGCATCGTGTAGTTTTAGGTCAAGCCCATACCTGGACCTCCACATTCTTTCATACCTGCTAAGTTTAACTCCGTCCCTCAAATGCATACTTATCGACTTTGCTGCGATTTCAGCGCATGCCATTCCGAAGATGATGCCCCCGCCAGTGGTAGACTTTGTCTGACCTGCCGCATCACCTACCAATATTACATTATCTGTAGCAGTTCTCCTCCTTCTAGATATCGGTATTACGCTTGCGTGCCCTCCTATCGATTTTGCTCCACTAACGATATCCCCAAGCTCTTCTTCGACAAATTTGGAGAACGCCATCTTGCTGGATGTTTTTGCCGAATCGCTTATCCCAAGCCCCGCCTCTAAGAGAGAGTCGGAGTAAGGCACAGTCCATCCAAAAAACCTATCGGCAAAACTCTTAGAGAAGAACAGCTCGGCAGAGCCGGTATCCTTGACATCGATACCGCCGAATACCGCTTTGTAAGTCAGTATATACTCCCTTATTCTGTCCAATCCTGCCGCGCTCGCTACCGCGGAAACCGCACCATCAGCTCCTACCACAACCCTATTCTTTTCGGCAATCATGTCAATTATCTGCCATTTTTCGAGCCTTCTACCAAGCAGCACTTCCGCCCCCGCATCCTCAGCCATCCCCATCAGGATCTCCGCAAATATCCCCCTGTCCAACACTACCGCTCTCGGCTCTGTCGCCTTTACCCTCATCGCCTTCCCGTTGACGTGCATGACCACTCCGTCCAACTCGTTCATAAGAGCATCGGAATAATCTATCTTAAAACGACCCAGCCCCCTCTTGGAAAGTATTCCGGAAGCGGTATCCGAGCGGTCTCTTATGTCCTTTTTCCCATCGTAAACAGTAACG
Source organism: Microcaldota archaeon (assembly GCA_021792775.1). GTDB lineage: Archaea > Micrarchaeota > Micrarchaeia > Micrarchaeales > Micrarchaeaceae > JAJYXL01. Next base: position 28,729 of record JAJYTZ010000006.1, on the reverse strand, counting down.
TCTATCCCTTCCGCGGCAAGCCTATATGCGAGATAAAGTCCAACTGCTCCTGCCCCAACAATGTTTACAGAACTGCGCATAATCCACTGCCCTCTCTCTACCTATATATACTTTTCTAAACAGATTTATACCTAAGGGTGATTAAACGATCGATAAAAAAACAAAAAAACGGGAGAAGAATAAGCCAGCAACTCACGGCGGAATACCATTCCCACAGATATCAGTAACTAATATGGTCGCCAGCGCAGACCTTCATGCAAGCATAGACCTGTACGCGCTATCAAAAGATATAAGATCGGTAGATTACGAGCCGGACCAGTTCCCGGGAGCAATATTCAGATGTGAGAACCCAAAAGGAGTGCTTATAATATTCAAGAACGGAAAGATGATTTGCACAAAGACAAGAACCGAAGCGGATGTCAAAAGGGTGCTGGACCACGTGGCCCAGATAATGTCGAAATATGTTGTGCAGATAGAAAAGTAGCTACATTTTCTTTACCTTGCTTAAGTACCTGTCAAAACGTTCGAAGAAAACCTTCCACGAGTAGTTTTCTATAACATTTTTCCTGCCAGCTTCCCCCAACTTCTCCGCTAGTTTCTTATCCTCTGCGACATCCACCATCCGCATCGCCATCTCGTCGGTGCTGTTTACGAGATATCCTGTCTTTCCATCTACAACCGTACTCTTAGGACCACCTTCGTTTACCGCGATTACCGGTTTTTCAGAAGCGCCGGCCTCCAAAGGCACCAATCCATAATCCTCGTTTATCGGAGTATAGAGAACACAGAGCGCACCCGCATAAAGCCTCCTCATAGCATCATCAGAAGGATCGTTCACTATCTTAACATCTCCGACACCTTTCGCAATCTTTTTTACCTTTTCGTAATAATCAAGGTAAAACTTGTCCTGAGACACATTGCCAGCGATGATAAGCTTATACCCGTGCTTCCTTCTCTTGAACGACTCGAATGCGGCTATAGCATACTCCTGTCGCTTATTGGGAGATATCCTAGAAGGATACAGGAAGTATTTTCCGTAGTCCCCTGTATGCCATTCTTTGTAATCAATCCCTCCGCCCAGCACCTCCGCATCCTCTCTGTGCAGATATTTCGATATCCTCCCCTTCGTGTTATTGCTGTTCGCGAGTATCAACTCTATATCCTTGACAACTCTCCTGTCAATCTGTCTTACGAGTCTCGCCCCTGCAGCATAGATGGGCCTCTTGTACGACGGCCTCAGCGACATCCTAAAATCATAAAGGTCATATACCTCCCTAAGCGGAGTGTGGCAATACCATAAAACCCGCTCATTCCTCTTCCTTATCCAATGGCTAGGAGCGACGTGTGCGTTTATGACATCATAATCCTCCTTTACAAGATAATTGTAGAACGCGGTACCATAGTTGAGCCCCTGTCCGGCTCTGCTGCCGCCCCAAAAACTAGTTCTTTTGCCAATCACATCGATATCCAGATCAGCAAAACCGCCAAACGTAGCGTTTTTATCGTATTCCGCGGTGTAAATCTTTGCGTCATAATGCTTAGCGATCTCCAGAACAACCTTCTCCGCGCCTCCCCGAAGGACAAGGTTGGCCTGCGTAATTACCAACTTCATAAAGTTATTCAAATAAGAAAGTTTATAATTATTGGCGCATGCTCTCTATAGAAGGTGTTTCATCTGGAAATGGGAGAAGGGCTAAGGAAGGCACTGAGCTTGCTTTCACGATCTACGATAATAGATGCAAAGACGATCAAGGAGTTCAACAAGGAACTTCAGAAGGTCCTCATCGCATCTGACGTAGAGGTAGAGACTGTCTTCAGGTTTACAAAGGAGATAGAGAAGAAAGCGCTAGCAAGCAAACCACCTGCAGGATTGCCTCCCCGCGAATATATAACCAACATAGTATATGAAGGGCTGGTCGAACTTATGGGCTCGTCATACGAGCCAGAGATAAAACCCCTAAGGATATTGCTTCTGGGACTGTACGGTTCAGGAAAGACCACCACAGCAGCGAAACTCGCAAAGTTCTATCAGAGCAGGGGGTTGAGTGCAGGACTTATATGCTGCGATGTATCAAGACCGGCGGCGTACGAGCAGCTCGAGACACTCGCAAAGCAGGCAAATATCTCTTTCTTCGGGATTAAAGGAGAAAAAGATGCTGCAAAGATTGCACGATCGGGATTGGAGAGCCTGAAAGGAAAGCAGATCATAATATGCGACACAAGCGGCAGGAGTGCACTAGACCAGAATTTGGTAAATGAGCTGAAATCCGTAAACGCAGCATTCAACCCGGATCAGAAGATTTTGGTGCTGAGTGCTGATATAGGTCAGGTTGCTGGCGCCCAAGCAAGAGAATTTGACAAAGCGGTAGAGATAAGCGGGGTGGTTGTAAGCAAGATGGACGGATCTGGAAAGGGGGGAGGCGCGCTCAGTGCTGCTGCAGCATCCGAAGCGAAGGTAATGTTCATAGGCGAGGGAGAAAAGCTGAACGATATAGAGCCTTACGATCCAGACAGATTCATAGGAGGGCTGCTCGGCATACCTAACATATCTGCGCTTGTGGAGAAAGTGCAGAGCGCAGTCAAGGAAGCTAACATAAAACCGGAAGAGGTCGACATAGAGAAGATGGACCTCGACACATTCTATACGCAACTAAAGGCGATAAACAAGATGGGGCCGCTTAAGGGTATATTCGGCATGATGGGCGCTACCGACGTCCCAAAGGAGATGATAGAGGAGGGAGAGGAGAAGCTCAAGAGGTACAAGTACATAATATCATCTATGACCGTAAGCGAAAGAAAGGAGGCGGCGCTGCTTCACGACCAATCCCGCATCTCCAGAATAGCGAAAGGAAGCGGCACAACCGAGAAAGATGTGAGAGACCTAATATCGAATTTCAATAAGATGAAGAAATCATATAAGATGATGAAGAACAACAGGAACCTCAAGCGGATGTTCGGTGGATAAAATAAAAAAAAAGAAAAAGAAAGGAAGTTTCGAGTTATCTCTTTGCCCTCGACTTTGTCTTCCTTCCCGCACTCTTTTTTGCTTTTGACTTAGCAGAACTGCGCGACTTTGTCGCTTTTGCTCTGCTTGGTTTCTTTTTTGTAGCCATTTTTCTCACTTATGTAATACAATGAACCAACAAATAAATATTAATACGCTTACCTGAGAAACGTATGTGCGGTAACATAAGGTTACATAAGTAAATATATATATACCAAGATATAAGTGATAAAAAATGCAGGAAAAAGGAGAAAAGGAGGAAAAACTAAGAAGCTTGGAGGAAGAATTGTCGACGACAAAGAAGAACAAGGCGACAAACAAGCATCTCGGCATACTGCGTGCAAAGATATCGAAAGCGAAGAAAGAGGCGCAAAAAGGCAGAAAATCGGGCTCTTACGGCTTCTTCGCAAGAAAAGCAGGAGATGCGACTGTTGTGCTTGTCGGATTCCCGAGCGCAGGAAAATCATCACTGATAAATTTGATCACAAACGCAGAATCGAAAACAGCCGCATATGCATTTACAACCACGTCAGTAGTGCAGGGCACGATGCTATACAGGGATGCGCACATACAGGTGCTTGACCTGCCAGGAATCCTGGAGGAAGCGCACGCAGGATATGGGATGGGTTCGACCGTGATAGGGCAGGCGAGAGAGGCAGACCTTGTGCTCTTTGTGGTAGACATAAATCAGCAAAACGGTATATTCCATCTTATAAGGGAGATGGCTGAAGCCGGAATATACATCAACAAAAGGGAGCCGGATGTGCGTTACTCAAACGCGATAAACACGCCGTTCAAAATAACGGTAAACAGGTCAAGACTCGCAAACGATTCGGTAAAGGAGATATTCAACGGACTTGGGATATATTCTGGAGATGTATCGATATATGACGATTTGAGCGAAGACGAGCTGATAAACATAATAACGGAGAAGGCGAGGTACAAGAGGGGGATTATCGCGCTTAACAAGGTAGACACATCTGATGATCACGCTCAGAAGGCAGAGCAGGTATCGAGAGAGGCAAAGGCAGAGACGATACCGGTAAGCGCGATAACAAGCTACAACATCGAACTGCTAAAGGAGAAGATATACGAGGGATGCGGGATAATAAGGGTGTACATAAGGCCGAGGGAGAATGCAAAGCCGGCTCCGGTTACGTTAAGGCAGCCTGCCACGGTGGAGAGTCTCGCAAAGAGGATACATACAAAGATGGCGGAGAGGCTGAAAGGCGCGTTAGTTACAGGAAAAAGCACAAAATTCGCGAACCAGAGGGTGGGCGGAAAACATATATTAAAAGATGGGGATATAGTGATACTGGTAATCGAGAAGTAGGTGTAGCGATGTCAATAAAATACTGGGAGTTTGAGGACGCGCCTTTCAGGAACAAGGTAAAAAGCCCGAACGTAAGGGAGATTGCAAAGATATTCTTCGAGAACGAGACAGAGGCGTACAGGTTCGGACTCCTCCTTCTAGAGGTAAAGAGAAGAGGAAAGATGCGCCTTACAGAAGCGCCAAAAGAGATCCCGACCGCGACAGCAAAGAGATATCTTGACAGGGCGGTAGAGTTCGGACTTCTCAAGCATGAGGGAGGGGAGTTTGAACTGACAAACAGGTATTCAAGGCCCCTAAACAACATCGCGAGCTACATATCAGAATGGATGAAGAGGCAGGGAGAGGAGGACATAACAACAGAGTTTGCAACCGCAAAAACAGAGAGGCAGGCAAAGAGGGGCGGACGTTCAAAGAGAGAAGAGAACGGCACAGACCATAACCAATCGCAAAAGTAATCAGACTTGAAGGAAGATATCGGAATATCACTGCAGGTTAAAGGAGCAGTGCCAAATCTCCAATCAAGGCTGCGTGTATCCATTATACCAGGAACTCGTAAGCTTCCTCATGGAGCAATGAAAATTTGCAAGCCCCAAAAGTCAAGGCGTACTGTATCCAGAAGTCCACGAGCTCGTGTAGATTACGTTGGTAGAAACTCTGTTGTTGTTATTCCCAGAGTAGTCGTTTGTGTTTCCGTTGAGCGGCCACCAGCCGACAAGATTTTGAAACAAACGCGGCAACATTTCTGCTCTCTACCATACAGCGCCATTTAGCGTCGCTTAATGCCCTCGCCATCAAGTGAACAAAAAGTCTACATATTGTTCAATTAAATGAACATAATGTTTAAATACCTTTATATCTAAACTTAATCATGGAAGAGGGAATATTTTCACATATAATTTCTGCCAGCGAAAGGGCTATTCAAGATTCAAAATCTTTTCCTTTTCATAGATATCTTTTTGATACGGTGGACGAAGCATCTACAAATTTCTATAACGGCATATATGGTTTGAGAGGCATAGGCAAGACAGTGATGCTTCTTCAACTTGCAGGAAAGAAAAAACACTCTATCTATATACCCGCAGACGCAACATATTTGCTACAGGATACACTTTACGACATCGTGAGCCATGTCATTGCAAGAGGATATGAGAACATTTTCATAGACGAGATTCATGCAAGGAAGGATTGGACCATAGATCTTAAGACGCTCTTTGATGAAGGGAAAAGAAACATATTTTTTAGTGGATCTTCCACCATGGAAATGAAGAAGGGCGCTGATCTTAGCAGAAGAGCAATCATGCACGAGTTAAAGCCCGCCTCCTTCAGGGAATACCTTAACATAAAGAAAAATGCCGGACTAGAAAAGATAAGCTTGGAGAACTTATTTAGCAAGGATAAAAGGCAAAAGATAGCAATCAGGAATCAGAAGTGGAAGGAATTCGTACAGGAATATTACAGATACGGCGGGGTTCTCTATGAAGATGCTCAGAAGGCATTTCCAAAGCCGATCTCAAACAGCCTTGAGAAGATAATAAGTGTAGATTTGGCGCCATTAAGAGAACTCAATGTGAAAGTGGAGAACGACATCTATAAGCTCCTTTATAAGATAGCAGAATCCGGGCCTTATGAAGCCAGCTACACTAGCTTAGCAAACTATCTGGGGATAAGTAAGGCTACAGTCATACGATTACTGTCTGATTTGGAAAAGACGGGACTACTAAAACAGGTCTTCCCTTGCGGAAGCGGCTTTAAGAAGGAGCCAAAACTCTATCTTCGAATACCTTTTAGGTATGCGCTGAATGAGATGTCCGCCAGAAGAACTGATGTTGGTGCGGTCCGTGAAGAGTTCTTCGTAAACAATGTTGATGTCGAATGCTATTATAAGACTCAACGCGGAGTCAAGACACCGGACTTTATGGTAAAAGGCAATACAATAGAGGTTGGTGGGGAATCCAAGAAACCGTCCGCTGCTGACTACTTGGCTGTTGATGGATTCAGCTTTACCGAAAATAAGGTACCTTTATTCCTGTTTGGATTTTTATACTAAATGGAGAATATCATCCAATACTGTCTTACAGAGGCATCCACGGTCGAATAACGTCCCGTCAGTCTGAGAGAGATTGTGCGCACAGGTACACATTGCGCTATGAAATCGCACAGCAGGTCCGCAAAGATATTGCATGCATCACAATCAACAGCAAGCTGGTTAGAAGGAGCAATCACGGCGTGCTGTACCCAGAGGTCCACGAACTCGTGTATATGACCCCACTAGTAGGAACTCCGTTGTTGCCATTGCCAGAGTAGTCGTTCGCATTTCCGTTGAGCGGCCACCATCCGACGAGGTTTTGGAGGTTTGTAGGTGCGCCGCCTATTCCTTCTTGATAAAGAGCTTGTACCTCGTTTGCTGAAAGGGAGGTGTTGTAGACCTGGACATTTGATATCATTCCAGAAAAGAAGTTTCCACTAGGGCCCCCTCTTTCGCCAATTTCAGCGGATCCAAGTACTGTATTTAAAGCAGATGGCAAATTTGTTGTCATGTTTTTGTTGTCCATATAAATCTTTACAGTATTACTCGGTCCGCCGGAGTAGGAATAACCTACAAACATCCAAGAAGAATTCGGAGCAATATTTATACTATAAAAATCGTCGCCCCATCCGCCAAATCCGACATATGCTCCGCCACTGAATACTGCGACAGCAAGGTCAGATAAGACCCCCGGAGGCGCTCCGTTCTCCCCATAACTAACTATAGAGTAATACATGCCGGAGGAGTTTGTTGCCTCGCCTTGGTAATATATCCAAGCGAATGCAGATCGTGGCCCAGTCAAAGGAAAATATGAGCTCCCAATATTTACTGCACTACGATGAGGGAAGACTCCGACATACTGCGGTATCTCGTTGATGGTGCATGCCGGCCCCACTGCCGAAACGAACAAGTTGCTGCCCGGTCCGTTCGGCCTCATTATCTGGCAGCTTCCCGGACTTGCCCTCGGTGCGAATGTGTACGGGTTGAAGAGATTGAGCTGGAATATCGCGGCAATCACTATCGCAATGATGAGTATCGCCCAGCCGTAGGTCATCAAATATTCCATTGCCGATTGGAGTTTTAACGACTTAGAATTAGCACATATGTCAACGCGCGTTGGTTCCTTGTGTGTGTGTGTGTGTCACATTGCTTTGCAAACGCTCCGAATCCTGCATACTCCTATGTATGCATCGCAAGAATTAAAGGGCTACCGCAGAACCCCCTCTAAAGAAAACGTTCACGAAAAGAATGAAGAGAAACAGCTACGAGAATGACTTTCTCAGTTGGTTCTAAACACTACGCGGGCCTGGCGGGATTTTCATGCCTTTCCGAAGAAAGCGCACTTTGAACCCGCGGCCATCAGCTTAGAAGGCTGCTGCTCTATCCAAGCTGAGCTACAGGCCCGAACGCATAAATCTTGACCCGTCAATATTAAATAACCTTTTCGTATTCTCGAAGGTCGCACTGGCTGCCTTCGCAACATCGATGCCTTTCAACCCTGCCACAAACTCTACCGCCAATCTAGCATCGGAAGGGGTGGATCCTGCGGTAGGGCTGTCGCTCTCCACCATTATGTTCGATATGTCGATGTTGCGCACCGCATCAGCCCTCTGTGCGGACTTAAGATACGGCACTGAGATGTAATAGCCTCGTTTCTGTGCCAGTTTTGCGTCAGCTTCCCTGCCTTCAAAGAAGTGGAGATGCGCCTTTTGTTCTGTGTAGCTCTCAAGTATGCTGAACACGTCGCGAATCGCCTCCCTGGAATGTATGCTTACCGGTTTCCTTATCTTAGACGCGGCATCCAGCATTTTCTTAAAGACATCTACCTGCCTTTTTCTGTCCGCATCGGTCTTTGCAGATGTGTAATCGAGACCTATCTCCCCGATCCCGACTATCTTCGCCGAATTGGAACGTATCAAACCAAGGTTGAAGTCAAGCTCTTCATCGCCCATGCCCACTGCGTTGTTTGGATGCACTCCTATCATGCAGTATATGCCTGTCTTGCCATGCATTCCGAGCGTTTGCATATTGGTGCGCGTATCGACCCCGTTCGTGACCATTATCTGCACTCCCGCTCTGATTGCGGATTCTACCGCCAACGGATCGACATCGAAAAGGTGGCAATGCGCATCAGCTACCCTAGATATGGTCGCTTCCCTAGGCTTCTCCCTAACGATAAGCTTTGTCTTCTCCAAAAGTATCTATACTATTTGACAGCAAAGGTTAAAATTTGTTCCAAACAAATTATAGGGATAGGGTTTTGCGTATGAAATACCAGATAATCGGAGGGAGCATGCAGATATTGAAGTTTGAGCTTGAGCAGGGAGAGAAGATATATTCGGACTCTGGCAAGCTGATAAGCAAGAGCAGTTCTGTAAAGATGACGCCAAGACTGGCTGGCGGGCTAGTCAGTGCGCTAGAGAGGAAGATGACAGGAGCGACTGGCCTTCTAACAGAGTTCGAGGCGGTAAAAGGGGCAGGAACGGTCTCAGCAGGAGGGATACTTCCGGGAAAGATTGTCGCGGTCGACTTAAAGCAGGGCCAGCAATTCTCCGCAGAGCATTTTGCATTCCTCGGTTCTACAGAAACAGTAAAGTTCTCGATGGAAACCGTTGGGATAGGCGCGGCATTCTTTGGAGGAGCAGGCCTTGTCCTGCAAAAGTTTGTGGGTCCAGGGACGGTTTTCATGCACGTATCTGGAGATGCGATAGTGTATCAGGTCACTCCGGACAATCCTCTCGAGATAGATCCTGGCCACATAGCCGGATTCGACTCAAATCTGAAGTACAAGATAACGTTCGTGGACAACGTAAGGACAGCAATGTTTGGAGGCGTAGGTCTATTCCTGGCAAAGTTTGAAGGGGACGGAAAAGTAATAGCGCACTCAGTATCAAGATACAAACTTTCGACCGAGATCTATCTGGAGGGAAAGCAAAACACACAGTCAAAGAGTTAGTGTTCAAGCGTAAAACTCTTACATCAGGTGTGATGGAAACATGAAATCAGCTACCGTGAGACAACCGGGAAGTCAAGCCTCTAGAGATGCTATAAGACCTCAGCGACAGGAGGCGCGCCTCGCCAAAAGAGGGACTATATATTATGAAACATGGGCCGGAAGCTCCCAACAGTCAGTTAGGAGAGGATATCACAAGAGCCACAGAAAAATTATTGTAATTCTTATGAGTGTTGGCAGCCCACGCGGGCGCGATGAGATAATCAAATATCTTAAAGATATAAAAAGCGAGCACCGCATCACGAAGTCACTCATACTCGGTGTATTAAAGGATCCCCGCAATATATCCACTATCATCAAGGCAATGCGGACGCCAACTGCCGACCAGGTAGAATCCTTATACAACAAATACAAGAAGATTGGGGGCGCATCTCCACTTGCTTCTATAACGCGCAGACAGGCGAAGAGACTTTGTGCAGTTCTAAAATCCTCTGGAATAGATGCAAGGGTTACAATCGCTATGAAGCGGCCCCGCCCCTCAATAAGTGAGGCAATCTCGGAGTTCAAGCATTACAGGAATCCGCTATTTATAGGCATAGCAATGTTTCCCACATACTCAAAATCATTCGGTGATAGGTATGAGAGGATGTTTACCTCGGGAATAAAGAATTCTGGGATAGATGCCGATAGCATAGTTGTAAAATCGTGGGATGACAATGCAAAATTCCGCATAGCATGGTCAAGCAAAATATCAAAGTCATACATACCTCTAAGAGGCAAAAAGACCATGGTCATATTTGCAACACACAGTATTCCAAAGATATTCATAGACGGCGGAGATCCGTATATAAAGAATTTCGAGTCGCTGGCCAGATCTGTTGCTACTATGGCCGGTATACGCAATTGGACGTGTGCATATTATACAGGAGGGCATCCAGCACCCGTACCAGAGATAACCAGTCAGATCCGCAAATGCAAGGAAGAAGGATACAAGCACATACTCCTTGTACCGCTGGGCTATGTTGCAGACAATTTCGAAACGCTTTACGGCCTAGGAATAATGTGCAAGAAGGCAGCTGCAGAGTCTAGAATACGAATCACACAGATGCATCCCCTGAACGATTCCCCAGAGCTATCTGCTGCACTTTCCGATATTGTTCTGAATATTGTAAAAAATAGAACATGGCGGCACTCATGAAAGGAATATTGCTTATGGCGTATGGAAGCCCATCCTCATTAGACCAGATAAGCGACTATTTTACCAGCATAAGGCGCGGCAGGAGGCCAGCCAAGCAAGAGATAGAAGAGCTTGCCAAAAGGTACATGGATATAGGCGGCATATCCCCGCTAAACGGCATAACAAACCGACAGATAGAATCGCTCCGTAATCTACTTAAGGAGAATGGCAGCAGCACAAAAGTGTATGTGGGAATGAAGCACTCAAAGCCTTTCATAAGCGAAACAGCGGAACAAATATCAAGCGACGGAATAAACGAATTGTTATGCATCCCTCTTGTCCCATTCTATTCGGTTATTGGCACTGACACATATTTCAATCATGTAAAAGAGACTCAGATGACGCAGAAAACAAGCATACATTATGTCAAATCCTGGAATACTGAGGAAGGCCTTATTGAATACTGGGCCAAAAGCATTGAAGATGCATATAAGAGCATACCGGGTCATTCAGAGCTGTTATTTACTGCACATAGCCTACCTATAACGGATTTAGATAACTTGGAAACCTACAAAAGCCAGCTTAATGAAACCGCAGAGCTGATAGCATCAAAACTCGGCATCAAGAGCTGGAGCCTTTCCTTCCAGAGTGTCGGTATGTCCGGCGGAAACTGGCTTGGACCCACTATATATGACCACATCAATTTGAGACTCTTATCCGGCGCAAAAAATTTTGTAATTGCTCCCATAGGGTTTGTGAGCGATAATCTTGAGACCTTATACGATGCAGGCATAAAGTGCAGGGACCTCATAAAGGATGACGGTGGGAGAGCTGTTACAGCGTCCGCGCCAAACGATTCAAAAATGCTTATAGGCTGCCTATACAAGATAGCCGAACGGAATGGTTTTCTCTAGCAGTGTATGGTTTTTGCATATAAGCACGCAGGATCCGAATCCAAAGGATCCTTTCCAAATGCGTATGCCCTTGCCCTGCTGCCTCCACACTCCTGCCTAAATGCGCATATTCCGCAAGCGCCGTTGAACTTCCTATCTTTTATTTTTACAAAGACGTCGTTTTTTGTATATATCTCTACAAGACTGCTATCCTTTATGTTGCCTGCAGGAAACGGAAGAAATCCGCCAGGAGAGACAGTGCCGTCGTATGCCACAAAGATTATTCCATCTCCATCAAGGGTACCTAGCGGCCTTATCGTGGAAGGCTCTTTTGGCATGCCATGTGACGAGATTAGTTCTGATCTCATTTTCATATAAGTTTTGCCTTTCCAGTAGCCGTCATTTTCGGACCTCTGTCTAGCAACCCTCCTTATGAATGGCGCTTCTACTGTCCGTACGGTCATTCCGTATTTTGATGCATCATACAAAAAGTTGCACACACTCTCTCCATCCTCCGCAGAGATATCCATCACCTCCATTCCTCTGCCTGTCTTAATCAAAAAGAACACCTCCCAGGTCTTTACATTAAGTCCAAAAAGCAACTCGAATATTCCAGGTATCTCATCCATGTTCCGCTTCATTACTGCTGTGTTGACCTGTACAGGAAGCCCTATATCTGTTGCATTGCGTATAGTTTCGATAGTTCTATCATAAGTTCCGTCTACCATCCTTATTCCATCATGCGTCTTACTGGAAACACCATCTAGGCTTACAGATATTGAGGAAATTCCGATACGCTTAAGCCTATTTAATACGTCCAAAGTAAGAAGATCAGATACCGCAGGGCTTAATGCAACGCCTATTCCCATACTTTTAGCATATTCTAAGAGTTCATAGATGTCTTTCCGCTTGAGTGGATCGCCTCCTGTGAATATTATCAGCGGCATCGGTTTTCCAAACGCTGCCACCTGATTTATCAGAGATTTACCTTCTTCTGTTGTTAACTCCCCCGGGAGCGGATTCTCTATAGCATTTGCCCTGCAATGCACACAACTTAGAGGGCATGCCCTAGTAGTCTCCCAGAATACAAGTATCGGTCTGCTCGCAAATGTCATTCATACCCCTAAATAATTGTAATCTTCCTTTCTTTTGTCTGATCCGGTCATGTAATATAGAGATTTGGTTATAAAAAGTGGCTCTTGAAAATCTGATACTTTTTCGTCGAATCCTTAAAGCAGGGCATATCTGAAGTTTCTGAAATGCCAAATACTTCCGGACTCTGCGGCAAAATCGTGTTGGTTTTGTATCAAAAATAGTTGTTGGAAACATTACCGTACTAGTTTACAAAGAAATTTATACCTTGTTTGAAATAATAGTGAAAAGGGTGAGACAAATGAAGGATTTAGTCTGTGGGATGGAAGTAAACGAAGATACTGGGCATATGAGCAAATACAAAGGCAAGAAGTATGCATTTTGTTCTCCCGTATGCAAGAAAAGGTTCGATAGAGAGCCTGAAAAGTATGTGAAAGAATAAGGAATGGCGATGAGTGGATACCAATACAGTAAATACAAACCGCATTGCACGAACGAGAAATTTGTTGATGTGTGCTATGCGTGGTATATGGAGCACAACGGTCGCAACTCCCGTATAGCGAACCGACCAATAAGTACCACAGATGGATGGGGCACGAAGGCAGTAGAGGTAAGATAGTGGCTACCGATCCTGTGTGTGGGATGTATGTTGACGAAAAGGCATCTTCCCTAGCCGGAGAGAGAGCGGGAAGAAAGTATTACTTCTGCAGTACTACATGCAAGCTCCAGTTCGAAAAACCCGAACGTGAGATGCGAGGATTGAAGATATCGCTTATGATCTCATGGCCGCTTACCATAGTTGTCATCCTGCTTACTTATGTAATGCATTTTGGATACGGAGACTATGTAATGCTACTCCTTGCGAGCGTGGTACAGTTCTACGCGGGGCAGAGATTCTATGCCGGGATAATTGATGCCATAAAAAACAGGTCTGCCAACATGGATACGCTTATAGCCATAGGCACATCCGCCGCATGGTCATACAGCGTCGTACTTGTCGGCTTTCCGAACATATTCCCAGCTGGCGGGGTATATTTCGATACATCCACACTTATAATATCTCTCATACTCACAGGCACATACATGCAGAGGCTCGCAGAAGCCAGAGCTTCAACAGCAGTGTCAGCACTCATAGCACTGCAACCGAAGGTCGCCCATAAAATTTCAGGCAATTCGGTCTCTGATGTTCCTATCGATAAAATTAAGGTTGGTGACCTGCTGCTTGTGAAGCCAGGCGAGACAATACCAACTGATTCTGTCGTGGTGGAAGGCAGCAGCAGCGTTGACGAGTCCCTGATTACCGGAGAGAGCATGCCTGTCACAAAGAGAACAGGGGACAGCGTGACTGGCGGCACTATGAATTCTACCGGCTCACTTAGGATCCGCGCCATAAAGGTTGGCGCAGATACTGCGCTTTCGCAGATAATAAGGATAGTAGAGGATGCTGCTTCCAGTAAGGTGCCCATCCAGAAGCTGGCCGACAGGATATCATCATATTTCGTGCCAGCCGTAGTTCTTGTGGGCATCGCATCATCACTTGCATGGTACGTTTTTGGTGCAGTGGGAATAACAACATCAGTGCTTATTTTCGTAAGTGTGCTGATTATTGCATGCCCGTGTGCACTTGGCATTGCAACACCTGCAGCTCTGCTCGTATCTTCAGGCAAAGCCGCGAAAGAAGGCATATTGGTAAAAAGCGGCGAAAGCCTAGAGGTAGCGAGCAAGGTAAATGTAATTGTCCTTGATAAGACCGGAACTCTGACTAAAGGTAGGCCTGATGTAACTAACATAATACCATTCTTACACTACAAGGAGAGTGAAGTGCTGGCATTCGCAGCAACAGCAGAGATGAATTCAGAACACGTGCTTGGCCGGGCTATCACCAAGAAGGCAGAAGAGAAAAAGATAAAGTTAGAATTCCCGAAGAGGTTCAGCTACAGAGAAGGTTACGGCATAACCGCGTTCGATAAAAAAGGCAGGAAAATAATGGTTGGCAACAGAGAGCTATTCAGAAAGAATCTGCCGGAGGGAGTAGAAGAAGGTATTAGCGGGTCGGAAGCGGAAGGGAAGACGACCCTGATTGTGGGTGTCGACAATAAAGTGATAGGCTTAATATCTCTGGCAGATACGCTTAAGGAAGACAGCAAAAAGACCATAAACGCGTTTCGCAGCTCTGGAATAGAGCCATGGCTGATAACAGGCGACAACAAACGCGTTGCGGAAGCCATTGCAAAAGAACTCGGGATAAAGAATGTAATATCACAAGCAAAACCGAAAACGAAAATGGAGAAGATTGTTCAGTTGCAGAAAGAAGGCAAGATCGTTGCGATGGTTGGGGACGGAGTCAACGATGCACCCGCGCTTACTAAGGCCGATTTGGGCATAGCCATAGGCGCCGGGACCGAAGTGGCCATACAGGCAGGAGGTATAGTGCTGGTAAAGAACAACATCTACGATGCTTTCCTGGCCATCAGACTTGGGAAGAAGACAATGTTAAAGATAAGGCAGAATCTTGTCTGGGCATTCAGCTACAATATAGTGCTCATTCCGGTAGCAGCAGGCGCCCTTATACCTATATTTTCCATAAGTGTCTACAACTTCCTGCCAATTCTCGCGGCGCTTGCTATGGCTCTGAGTTCCGTTACCGTCATATCAAATTCCCTCCTGCTTGCCACATTCAAGACCAAAGATCGAGAATCAAGTAAATAAAAGAGGTTTCACCGAGAAAGATAGGGCTTGAATCCAGCTCACGCGGAAACAGGATTATACTGTTGATAATATGATCATGGAGGCTTGGTAATGCCTAGTGTTTCCTTATTTTCAGATCAGAGATTTTAGCGATTTCATCAAAATCTCGGTCCGCAGTATGAAGTTCCTCATTTCTGTTTATGCATATTGCAGCAATCAGCAGATCTGCAAATCCCTGCATCGACCCCTTTGCTCTTAATTTTTCTTGCAGGCTTACAACTAGATTGAGATCATCCTGATTTGGATATATTATTCTGCCTTCAAAACGAGAGTAGCCCTTTATTGGAGGAAATTCAGCAAGTGTTACCAATGTAATGTCGGCTTTTATGTCTTCGTCGTTATTCACAAGATTTATCGCTATGTTTGTATCTATAATACTCATGCAATCCTAGCTCTGGCAGCATCTTTCTTTCTAAGGTCAAGAATTCGTTTTTGTTCCTTTTGGCTTACTCTAATCCGACCCCTCAATTTTTTGACTCCAAACCACCGCCTTACCTCGCTTATGCTAACATAACCGTACTTTTCTTCAAGCAGCTTTGCAATAAACAAGTTCAACTCATCCACCTTAAGCCATACAGGTACCTTTAACTGCACGGTCTTTGTTCTTTCCATAGATTCATTTATGCTTGTAAAATTATTAAATCTTTCCAAATTCGAGGCTTTGAGACTTTATTAACTCACAGGCACTTCCATCTGCAGAAAGTGCAGAGCGAGATATTACGTCCCCGTCATAGACAGCAACCTCCATACCAAACCATTATTTTATAGCCATGAACTTTAAGAGCATGCATTCCTTCCTCCTGCTATACCGCCACGACATTTCTGCTGCTCTTCCTCTGAACAGATCCGTATATGGACATTCTAGACCGCCTCCCTAAAGCAAAAGCCAAAACAGCGGTGTATGTTTTCCAACATCTTTGTCTAGGAACCCCAATCATTTCTTACTGTCTTACCGTAAACGGTATAAAGGTTAGCGATAAAGATAAACTGATTGAATGGAACGCAACCACCGCAGCTTAGGCCGCACACCAGTTCTCATTTACCTGATAATCACGATACTTATAATCCAGACCGTTGTGCTTGTCTACCTCTCTCTAGAGACTAACTATGCCATTCTTTCCATTAAATCAGAGATCGCTTCCCCATTACCAACTACTGTCACACCTCAGCTATTGCAGAACAGTACCCCATCGCCTTCTCTTATTCCAGAGTACCTCGCCTCTAATGCCCCGTTTGGCAGGAGGCTTACCAACATCTCCAAACCAATTAATGCTACAGACCTCTCAGCTATTAACAACGCTCCCAACTCTTATTTTGAGACTGCTGGCGAAATGCTCCTCAATGGCACAATCCAAAACCAAGTGCTTACCGCCCCAGAAAACAAAAGCAATCAGTATCCTGCCCTAATAATAAACGGGAAACCAAGTGTCGTATACATAGGTGCCATCTCATGCATATACTGCGGAGAGGGCAGGTGGGCAATGGCGCTCGCCCTCTCACGGTTCGGCAATTTCTCCAGTTTATACAAAGGGTATAGCAGCTTCGGAGATTACGACCTTCCCACCCTATACTGGGCATCAGACAACTATACAACACAGTCCGGTGTAGGATACGGCAATAGCTATTCCAGCAAATACATAAATTTCATATCGTCTGACTACGAGTCTCCAATAATCCAAGGTTTTACCGTAAAACCACTGTCCTTCTTTATACAGAATGCTCCAAACTCGACTTACCTCAGCGCCCTTAAGTTTATGAACTCCACAGGTCGGTTCTCCGGTACCCCTTTCACCTTCTGGGGCACAACACTGCTTGATTATGCAGACGGCGCAATCTTTGGGAATACGACTCCAGCTACAACGCTTCCTCTCGAATACCAGACCCACGCACAGGTATTCAATCAACTCAGAAGCTTCAACGACCAATTTTCCTGGTCAGAGTACGCAACGGCTGACGTTTATGCTGCATATACCTGTGGTTCTATAAACAACACTGCTCCATTCTGCTCTCTTCCCGCAATAAAATCGCTAGAGACGAGGATGAACGTTACCTAAGTGTCGGAATGCTGGCCAAGAAACTAACCAAAAGAAAAAAACCTAAAAAGGATATTGCCAAAGCAAAGAAGAAAAGGGCAAAACAGATCGATCCAATCCAACCCCAAGCATCGTCTTACGCAGAACTTCTTATCAACATCACATCGTCCGGCAAAGACCGCGATGTCGGAAGCTCCTCATTCGCCCTCCATTCTTTACTATGCTGTGCCTCGCCTGATAACATTGTGCTCGCAAATCGCCTCGGTATTTTTGTCGGGAGGAGCATATACCGCAGCGTTAACGGGCGCAACCTCGGAGTAAACGATTATCTAGATAAGCTATCCATCTTCTTCGATGCTTCCGGATTCAATTCCTCATATCATATTTTCCCCAACCAGATAGAGTTTGATATCTGGGAAGAGACTGATGTAGAGATAGGCATAAGGTCGCATCCGTTCGAGGCCGGGATAATATCAGGGTTCCTGTCTGCTCTCTTTGTAACTCATATCAAAGCCACTGAGGAAGGTTGCAGGTACTCCGGGAGCTGGGCATGCCGCTTCATCACAAATGTGATTGATCCATTGCCTGTAGTCCCTGCATCAGGGCTGAGTGCAAGAAACCTATTTATTCACATGCGCGATTCCGAAGAAACAAAAAATAAGGTATCACGTGCCTATGACGCGCTCCTGCTCTCCCTTCTCTCAAAGCCCGATTTCCAGAAAGATGCCTTTATGCTTATGGGGCTTTTCGGGCATACTGCCCGCTCTATTTGTCCTATAGATAAGCATTATATAATGAAATGGTTAAAGTTAATCGGTCTTGGGAGCGCATCAGTAAGGAATAAATTCATATATGTAGAACTCGATAAGTCAGCGTCAAGGATGGAGACTGTGAGGCTTTTTGGCGCATTCATCAGCGGACTGTTCAACAAACATCCAACCAGGATCGAAATAAGCATGAATAAAGGTTCTTACAGGCTAAGATTCGAGAGGTAATATATTGAGCTTAGAATTCATGGATAAGATATCCCCATTCCTTCCTGGGATAAAATCGCCAGGCGCACCGCTCTCTCTCAGAGAGAAGATGTACTGGACTGCAGCGATAATAGGCGTATACTTCCTTCTTTACAACACATACGCCATAGGGGTAAACCAGCAGGCGATATCGCAGCCGCTTCTCCAGCTCATAAGCATAATATTCGCAGCAAGAATAGGCAGTGTAATAACAGTGGGCATAGGCCCGATTGTGCTTGCAAGCATAGTACTGCAGCTGCTCGTAGGATCAGGGCTTTGGAACATAGACCTTGAAGATACCGCCCAGAAAGCGAGATTCCAATCCCTCCAGAAACTTGCGGCCATATCTATAGCGATTGTCGAATCCATCGTATATGTATACACAGGGTTCGTCCCGGTGGCCAACGTAGGTGCTATAGGCATAGTGATACTTCAGCTTGCAATCGGAGCGGTAACTATAATTCTGCTCGATGAGGCGATGGCAAAATATGGAATAACTTCAGGAATAAACATGTTCATAGCTGCAGGCGTCTCATATGCGATAGTGGCAGGTACCATAAGCATACTAATACCTGGAGCGATAGCCGCTGTTCAGGCAGGTGGCGCAGCTGCTCTATCTAACGCGGTTGCTGCGTTCGGTCCTCTTATATTCGCTATAATTGTATTCCTGCTCAGCATATACACATACGAGATGAAAGTAGAGCTTCCTCTTAGTTTCGAGCAGCTTAGGGGAGTCGGAGGCAGGCTTCCCATCCCATTCCTTTACGTTAGCGTGCTTCCAGTCATACTGGCGACTGCGCTTGAGGAGAGCCTGACAGTATGGTTTAGGTTCATAGCAAGCTCTACAAACAACATTGCGAGGTTCTTCGCTTATTACCAACCGATAGCTACATCAACTGGGGGAACTACCCCTACCTTATCTGGAGGAATTGTATATCTGATATCTCCGTCATTCCCGCTTCCTTATCAGGCACCTTACGGAATAGGGGGATACGGCCCTTACCTTACATATCTTGCAACGCATACCACTCAGCTCTTCCTTCCGTGGGGAGGGATGGTGTTGGTTCCGGAATGGATACATGTAATAATATATGTAGTAGTGCTTATGCTCCTCTCAGTCGTGTTCGGAAAGTTCTGGGTAGAGATGACTGGGCAGAGCCCCAAGCACCTTGCGGAACAGCTCGGCTCGACTGGATGGCAGATACCCGGTTTCAGACGAGACCCAAGAATAGTGGAGAACGTTCTTAACAAGTATATACCTACGATAACAGTGCTGGGAAGCCTGTTCGTAGGATTCCTCGCAGCGATTGCGACGCTGACCGGCGCGATAGGCACAGGCATGGGGATATTGCTTACAGTTGGCATAATCTATATGCTCTACCAGCAGCTGCAGCAGGAACGCCTATACGAGACATATCCAATACTGGAGAAAATCGCAAAGTAAGTTCAAGCGGTTCTCCGATGCATTGAAGCATCAGAGCTTTCCGACTCTGCGCTTCTGCGCCCTCTTCAGCCTCTTTCTTCTTTTCTTCTTCCACTTCCAGCGCATGCGCCCTTTCTTCTTCCATTTTCTCGGTATGCTACCCAAAAAGAATACACCTTAAAGCGTTAATCGATGAAGATATAGTTAGAAAGGTTATTAAACTCCTACCCACACTTGCCCAAACGCCAAGATTTTAATTGTGTCGGTACATAAATTATAATCGGTGTTCATGTGAACGGGAAGAAGCTGGCTGCATATTTCATAATAGTAATAATACTGCTTGTTCTGGCAATCATGTTCGGACATCTGTTTAAGATATTCAAGACAGGCCGGATAATTCCATCCGTGCCGAGCACCATTCTTCCGGTAAAGAACTCCACAGCGAATACGACAACCACGAACGCAGTATACTCCGGAAGCTGCTCAGACCTCTTCATATACGAAGGCGTAAGCGCGAACAACATCGTCAGATATAAGTGCTCATGGACCGGCGGAGAGCTCGGAGTATGGTCGGCCTCAGGCATGTCGACAAAAGACAGTGTGTTAATAAAAGGCCAGAATAACAAGACTTACTTTAACCAGAACTATACTTATTCCTGCCTCACATTTCTAAACTCATTAAATCTGACAGCGCAGAACTACACTGTAACCTTCGCTACATACGGAAACAAAGGAACCTGCCCTGACCCGCACCAGATTCTTTCCATCAACATGACGACCACCCCATCAACGCAAAATAAGTATGATTTTGTGTTCAATGGAAACTTTTCTATCGGCACTTACGCGGGATGGTCTGTAAACACCATCGCCTTCGGAAACGTCCCGCAGAACGTAATACTGGCGAACAACGCGGTATGCTTTACGAACTTTCCGTGGAAAGGCTTATACGGCACAAACTACTTCGCATCGACAGGTACATGCTCAACAATACCGTTCACCGGAAACCTGACATCCTCTTATTTCAACGCCACCTATCCATATCTTAATTTCCAGATAGTCAGCCCTGATAACAAGACCGACTACGTTGAGGTTCTATACCAGAATAATACACCCGCCATAATCGCAAGCTATAACACGTATTCCGGGTCTTCAAGCGACCTTCTATACACATTCCAAAATGCATCTATCCCACTGCTCTCGGTAAAGAACAAGCTAGTGCGTTTTAGGGTAGTATCCGATATATATGGAATACAGCCTACAATCCCTACAAGAGAACGGCCGCTCACCAATTTCACAGCTATATCTGACATACATATGTCATCGATACCTTGGCAGACTAGAAATATAACTGCAACTCTTACCATAAATAAATGAGTGGGTGGATGGAGCTCTACAACACCCTTGTACATAAAAAGTCAGGTTTTAAGGCAATAAGGCAGAAAGAGATACGCATGTACTCCTGCGGTCCTACAGTATACAATCACGCGCACGTAGGCAACTTCCGCGCATATATAGTATCCGACACGCTGCGGAGGGTGTTCGAGCATCTTTCATACAAAGTAACGCATGTGATGAACATAACCGACGTGGGTCAGCTTGTCGGAGATGGAAATCTCGGAGAGGATAAACTCAAGCAGACAGCAAGAATAGAACACAAGAGCGCAAAAGAGGTCGCAAGGGAGTATGAGAGGCTGTTTATCAAGGATATAAAGAAGCTGAACATAGAGATGCCGTCAGTGATAGCGAGGGCGACCGACCACATACCACAAATGCTTAATCTGATAGAGAAACTCGATAAAAAGGGATATCTTTACAGGGCGGAGACCGGAATGTATTTCGATACATCCAAGTTCGGAGATTACGGAAAGCTCTCCGGGTCTGATTTCAAGAGGCTGAACGCGTCTCTGATGGGCGGAGCAAGGGTGGAGCGACCTGCAGGCACAAGAAATATAACCGACTTTGCGGTATGGAGATTCTCCCCTGCAGATGAGAAAGAAATGGTATGGGACTCGAAATATGGAAGAGGATTTCCCGGCTGGCACATAGAATGCAGCGCGATAAGCATGGAATACCTCGGAGACCACTTTGATGTGCATACAGGAGGAGTCGACCATATCCAGATACATCACCAAAATGAGATTGCGCAGTCGGAAGGGGCAACAGGAAAAAAGTTCGTGAACTTCTGGGTGCACAACGAATTCCTTAAGGTAAACGGCTCCAAGATGTCGAAGTCCCTGCATAACACATATACGATAGAGGACCTGGAAGGGATGGGAATATCCCCGCAAGGATACAGATATTTTGTATTGACCGGTCATTACCGGAGCATAATGAACATGACAGTAGATGCGCTCAAGAGCGCCCAGCGCACGATAGAGTCGATATACTCATTCATAGAAAGGATATCGGGCAGTATGCCAGAGGGAGTGCCGGAAAAGGAGTTTGGGGCAGAGATAAAAAAGTTAGGGCAGGAATTCTTCCGGAGGATGGAAGACGATATGAATACTCCGGAGGCGCTCGCATCCATGCATGCCCTGATAAGCATTGCAAACAAGCGCAATGCTTCCAGGAAGCTTTCAAATGGGGATAGGGATGCGGTAGTGGCTGTACTGCTTGAAATGGATGGTGTGCTAGGCCTTTCCTTTAAGGAACACACAGCCACGAAACCTCTCAGCGCAGAACCAAGGAGGTTGATTGAAGAGAGAGAGTACGCAAGGAAGAGCGGAGATTTCGGTTCTGCGGATGAAATAAGGAGAGAGCTCAGAGACAGGTTTGGGATAATAGTAGAGGACACAAAAGACGGTCCGCAGTGGCGGCGCAAGTAATCTGAAAGGTTTATATAGAGAACCGTGTTTAATAAACTGGATCCTATGCCAAAGACAGACGTACAGAAAGTCACAGACGACAAAATAAACAGCGGGGGAATACTCCTAAAACTTTATTTCGATATGCACAGCAAGGACAAAGAGAAACTGCAGCCTCTGCTGGTAGATCTTGTGAACAATCGCCTCCTCAAAGAGCCTGGAGTAGTGTACTGTTTCGGTGCGATAGAGGAACCTTTAGAAATAGAGGGAATGTTCACCACAAGCGCCACAGTCACCGTCCTGTTCGAGAATGTGCGCAGCGCGATAACTATGGTATTCAGGTATGCGCCGGTCGGGATAGAGATGATGCAGCCCACAAAGGATATGAACCTAAAGCCCTCAGAGGTGCAATCTATACTCATGGATATATCACAGACGGCAAGCAACTACTCTAAATACATACTCCAGAACGTTATGTCTGATGAACAAAGGACATCGCTCGCAAAGGATATAGACTCAAGAACAGAGGAAGGAAAGAGACACATGCAGGATGGCTTATCCAAACCCTAAGGTTTATTCGGGAAGAAGTCTAGGATATTGCCCGATTCAACTTCCTTCTCCTCACCGCTTACCATATTTCTTACCTTTACCGTACTATTTTTCTCCTCGCTGTCCCCAACGACAATCACAAATTTATAGCCTATATTGGAAGCATAGGAAAGCTGGTTCGATATGTTCCTATCGGCCAGATTAATGTCTGTGGGCACTCCCCCCTCCCTGAGAACATTGGCAATTCTCAATGCGTACTTGAAATTGTTCTGTTTTATGTTGGCAACAAAGATGTCCGCCATACTCTTCTTCTTCTGATTGGTAAAATCAAGTACGTCAAGTATTCTATCTATTCCGAGCGCCACTCCAACTCCTCCAAGCTCCCTTCCTCCAAGGTTCTTCACAAGATTAGCGTAGCGGCCTCCGCCACCCAGGACGTCGAACTTTCTGACCATCTCCCCATTTATCTCCACAGTCCTATCTAATCTCATCTCCAATACCATGCCAGTGTAATAGTCAAGGCCGCGTATCACGGCAAAATCCACAACGATCCTCTGTTTGACCGCGTACGCATCCAACACATCAAGCGTGTCCCTCAATTCCTTTACCGCGTCATCTCCGGCAATCTCGGCGGCGTACCTTATCTTTTCCTCGTTAGTTCCCTGAAAGTTTATCATATCCATCAGCTTCGCCGATACATCCTCGCCGACGTATTCATCAAGAAGTTTTTGTATCGCATTTCCCTGCTTATCGAATTTATCCAATATCCTCATACATCCTATGAGTTTCTCCACCCCAACTCCGAAATTGACCAGTGCCCGTTCTATTATCTCTCTGCTGTTTAATGACATATCGACTGCAATCCCCAATGCATCAAAGGCTGCAGAGGCGGCACCTATTATTTCAGCGTTAGAGGCAGCCACGCTGCCGCCTATTATGTCTATATCAGCTTGGGTAAATTCCCTGTATCTGAGCCGTTGAGGTTCGTCCATCCTCCATGAAAGACCGACACAGTATCTCTTAAAAGGAAGAGGAAGGTCTTGGTGCATAGCAACATACCTGGCAAGGGATACGGTCATATCATACCTCAGTCCAAGGTTCTCCTGGGCAATCTCGAATATGAGCTTGTTCTCTTCCCCTATCGCATTCTTCGCCTTGAGAAGCTCCAGCGACTCTATCTTCGGAGTTTCGATGGTCAAAAAGCCGAATCTCTGGAAGACACCCTCTACTGTGCGGATTACTTTGTCCCTGAAGAGAGCCTCATTTGGCATGAAGTCCCTGACCCCTCTAGGAAAAGGTATGTCCATACGATCATATGTTCTTGTTTATCCAGCTCTTTAATGCATCTTTTCCGATTGCGCCTACGCTGACAGCCTTCAGCTTTCCCTTTTCGATGAGCGCAACAGTGGGTATTCCCATAACCTCATACTCGCCAACAAGTTTCTCGTTCTCGTCCGCGTTTATCTTGACGAAATTGGCCTTTCCATTGTAATCCCCAGACACCTCATCTATTATCGGGGAGAACATTCTGCAAGGCCCACACCAAGGAGCCCAAAAGTCTACAATAACCGGCAGGGAGGACTTGAGCACTTCCGACTCAAAATTTTTCTCGTTCACTTCTTTTACTGACATATATTCACCACAGTCTCGAATTTCACAAGGCAAGAGACAGTATACTCTTATCTTCAAAAATTAAATACCTTTGCAAGAGCCTTATGCGCTTCAGTGTATGCTATGCTGTTACTCGGTTCCAAGCGCTTTCTTATAGCCGTGCTTGTATGCTGCATGGACTATTACCGCAGCTATGAGGGCAGCTATTATAATGATAATAAGCCCACTGCCCTTGCTATTTCTCCCGGTTCTTCTTATTACAGAAACAGATTCCTTAAACGATTCTACATACATGTATATGTCGAAAGCGATCACGAAAGAGTTGAATACTGCTATAAGTATGCTCCATATGCTGCGCCTCCGTGCTGCTATTATTATGGACTGTATTGTTATTATGAATCCGAAGCCTATTATCAGGATGCCTAAGAATATGAAGTCGAAGTTCAGTATAAAGTTAAAGGTTGAAAACGAGATATATGCCGAGTAGTAAGCTATGGTACCCAATACTATGGCGATGACGTAAGTAGCGCCCACAAGGCCCAGACCAACCGCTGCGTAAGCCGATATCTTTCTGAATTTAGAAGCATCCTTGTTCTTTTTTATCAGTCCAAGGCTGTACCCGCCGGCATAAGCGTCCCACATCGAAATGAGAAAATCTACCGCTATTATTACTATCGTAAGTATTATTGCCAATCCCAAGCAGACCACTACTCTATTGCATTATTATCCGATGTCCATCTCAATCCAGAAGCTTGATGAATTCTTCAACCGTCAAACCAGTTTCTCTTATTATTACTCTCAAAGTCCCTCTTGGCACTTCTTTCCTATTCGGTATCACAGCCCTCCTGTGTGGCGGTTGCATATTTCTTAGAATTACGTGGCTACCTGATTGATGATCGAATTTGTAACCAAGCTTAGATAGCGCCATTACGATTTCCGATGTTGATACAATTGGAAGTTTAGGCATTTACGCTCACCGACACCACCTCCTCTTTTATGGATGGAGGGATCGGCTCGTCGTGCTTCTTAAGGCTGGCAAGATACCCGACTATGGCCTCCTTTATATTATTTATTGCCTCTTTTCTTGTCTTGCCGTCAGATATGCAACCAGGCAACTGCGGCACTGTAGCTACGAATATGCCATCTTCGTCCTGTTCTATCAATACTCTGTACTTTACCTTTTCCATGATTACATTATACAGGTGTAGAATATTAAAGCCTTCTTCCCCTAGCGGCTTTGCTCATAAAGTCCATTTTGCTCAGAAAGTCTGAAACTTGCTCAGAAAGTCAATCTTTATCGTCAAGTATCTTTCCAGTTGCGAGATAATTATAAAGTGCATCATAGCCTACCCCTATCTCTGTCGCTATCTCGCTTATCTTCTTGTGTGCCATTAGACGTTGAATTATCAAGTATCTATTTGCCTTTAGGATTACTGCATTTTCAGTTTTCTTTGGCATTTATTTCCCCCTTTCTTTTGTGTATTTATGCAATTCTGACCAAAAAACATCATTTATCTCTTTCTTTAGGCTTATAAGTTCCTTCTTAATTTTGCTGTGTTTCTCTAATTCATCATCTATCTCCTTTACTATTGCTTCCTGATTCTCTATCTTTGGTATTTTTAGGTCAAAAATATATTGATTAGGTAAGTTCTTTTGTCCTTTACCTGTCTCTACAGCCCTAAAGTAAAGGTTTATTGGAGCATAATAAAAATAATAGATAAGGAAGTTTTTGTTAATGTCTTTAACTCGTAAATTTGCTATGTAATGTGATATTGTGTATTTCTTATCATTTCTATCAAGTATCGTTGCATTTCCGCAATTAGAAGCTATTACTAACAAAATATCTCCTTTCTTGCACCTAACCTCTTGAAGTTCCTCTCCTTTTTTGTAATTGAGGTATATAGCGTCTTTTAGATGGAATTTTCCATTTTGTATGTCTCTTGGAACTATATGCACATAATCAGTTTCTACATCCGCATAGTCCTTACGTTCTATGGGCTTACCAGATTCATAATCTTCTAAGTAGCGCGATAATTTATGGAATTGCACTTGCTTGTTAGCCTTTATGAAGTTATTGTATTCCCTGATATATTTGAAGTAATCTGGGTCTGTTCTAAAATACTTGTCATTTTGTAGTTTTTCCAAATCTAATTGCTTTTTATATATTTTTTCTTCCTTGCTTGGAGAGTAAGGAAGTATCTTGTTAAAGATACTGTTTATTATTTCTGTTTCTTGCTTGTATTCAACATTTAGCTTGTTTATCTGCTCTTGGATTTTTTCCACAGAATTTAGGACTTTCTGTTGGTTTTCTGGTGATATTGAGGGAAAAGGAAGCTCCTTTACTGCTGAATTGGAGAGGTTTTTCTGATCTTTACCAGTTGCCTCTATCTCCATAAGTTCTTTAATTATTGGATTGCTTAGGTAATACATCAAAAATTTAGACAACACTTCCTTATTTGTTTTCAATACCTTAACGTATCCTGATGGGATTAATTTCTTTTGTTTTAACATTTCTTTTGTTATCAATACAGTAATCCCTATCGTGCCAGAACGTGTAATTACTACATCATTTTCCTTCAATAAACGATTATCTTTTTCTAACTGCTCTCCGATTTCCTTTTCAACAGATATTATATCTACATCCTCTATTTTTATCTCATTTATCCCTATATTTTTTATAGATAGGTAAAGATAATCGGTTTCATCAAAAGAGTAATTTTTTGCATAAATATCTTCACCACCAGCTACATTAACATAATTCCCTAACTTCTTTGCCATAAATCCATTTTTTTTCTTAAACGCTATATCAGATAAAATCAAGTGATAAAGTGGTGTCATTCTTACTGAGAAGTTATTACAAATCATCACTCCATCCATAGAGAGAAATTTGAAGTTCATTTCCATTTTATACTACCTCTCATAACTTCCAAGACTGTTGTAGGATTTTCCGTGTTTATGTGGATTGTTTCTTTACCATCCTTGCTTACAACATTATAAAGATAATTTGGTCTTTTTCTTTCTCCTCTCTTTGTTCTTTTATAACCTATTTCTTCAACGTGAAAGACTTGATATGTGCTCTCAGTGGGGTGATTCTTCATAAAGTATTTTGAGACTTCATAGAATATCCACCAGTCTTTAATTCTCTTATCCTTCGTTAATTCAGTATATTTATTAAGTATGTATGCAAAGTCTCTTTTTTCATCCTCCTCTTCAAAATGCACTTTGAATAGAGACTTAAAGCCCTCTATAATCTCTTTCTGTTCTTCAGTTGAGAATGTGATACTCTTACCTATTTTACTCTTTAATTCTGATAAGATTTTATAATAATCTTGCTCATTTTTATCCCATACTTTATCCCATTCTTTTACTTCATCTATAGTTTTTTTCTGTGCGAAGAATAAGCATGTCTTCGTTGAAGTGTATGGAGCAAAAGCTCCTCTCTTTTGACCACCCATAAGAGATACTATTGATTTAACCCAGAAATATTTGAATAAGAATATCCTGATATAAGTGTTCTTTGTTGTATCAAATACGCTCTCAGGAAGCACTACACCTAATCTTCCATTTTCTTTCAATAATTGATAATACCTTTCAATAAATAGATTTTCAGATACTTCTTTATCTCCGAATGTGTATAGCTCCTTTAACTTTAATTCTGTTCTTGGGTCTAATGATGTAGCAAAAGGTGGATTTGATATTATAACGTCAAAGTTTTCATTAACTTCTTTCTCATAGACTTCACTATGTTTTTTATGTTTTAATTTTGCCGAGAAATTATCTAAATCAGATAAGGCGTCTTTAGCGTAAGTATGAACGTGCCCGTCTCCGTGCAAAATCATATTTACTTTTGTAGTTATCCCTAAAAGAGCACTAAAATCTATACCATAAAGATATTCCTGTGCCCATACTTGTTTTTTCGTTTGAGGGAAATTACTACTCAAAAATTCTTCAAGACCTGTGCTTACTTTTTCCAAATCCTTTCTTTTAGAACTGATTAGGTTATGAGTTAGTTTTATTGCTTGGATTAAGAATGTTCCCGACCCACAGCTTGGGTCTATTATATATGGAAG
>JAJYTZ010000005.1 GCA_021792775.1 Microcaldota archaeon | reverse complement strand
TGGGAAGAGAGCCAGTAGGTTACATATCAGAATTGCTGGGACTCGGCGCAGAATCGTTTTCTAAGAAGGATCCGGAAGAGATTGTTTATATGGACAAGGAGGGACTGAAGCAGTTTGATGGGTGTGTGTTGGTATGTTACCATGGAAACACATCAGGATTTATAAGCAGGTTCCTGAAGAAACAGCATGCGATAAAGAGTTACAGCCTGAAAGGAGGAATTACCGCGGTAGTAGGAGAGATATTCTGATTCTAATGACCCCTTGACTGGCCATGTAAATTTGCCTGATCAGAACCGGCAGCTGATGCCGTCAGCGCAATCAGTGGTGCAAACCGTCGGAAGGTTTTATCCCGCGAGGCGTTACAAGGAACGCGGAGACTCGATTCCGCTTTACGCCACCCAGTATGTAGGCGATGTTATCGGCCTTATCCTCATAAAGCTCAACGCTCACATAGCCTTTAGCAAGCCTCTGTATGCGCTCTAGTTTCCAGCGCTCGTCTTTCTTCCGCAGTTCGCTCTTCAGTCTCATAACGAGCCTGTCGTAATTTACGCCATTGCATTCTAGAAGGCGCTGCATGACAGGCATGCCCTCACGACTCTGTCCGGTAAGCACGATGATTACGGCATCATGCTCCTTCGAAAGCCTACGTATTAGCCTCCTGTTAGGCTTGCACATGTGCATGTACTTTGAGAATGTGAGCCTGTACACCTTATTCTTCTCAGGCTTCGGCAGCGCGCGTATCTCATGGAGGCTCATGCACCTGCCGAAGAGCTCCTTGGACGCAAGCGCGTTACAACTATCGGTAAAGAATAAGGTATTATCGAAATCCACAACCAAAAGCCTTGTGCCGCTCAATCTTAACATCTCATTACTGCTGCTTCAACTCAGACATCTTAGAGTTTATAGACCCTCCTACAGTTCGCTTTCGTCCCACTTTTGAAAAGGTGGGTTTTCCCACCCACGTTTTATAAGGGGTGGAAATGCCATATTACAAGGGGCAACGCTTTTATATCTTTTTATACATTATAATGTAGTAACATTATAATATATTGTGGTATCTTGAAATCAGGAACAGAAACTAAGAGGAAGTATACAACCATAACTATCCCTGCTGCACTTTTCGCCAGGATAAAAAAGAGGATAGACGGCACAGGCTTCTCTTCTGTATCAGATTACGTCACATATGTGCTCAGAGAGACAGTTGCAGATATGGAGATGTCAGGAAGGAGCGGCAAAGCCAGAATCCGCAAGAAGAGGGAAGAAAACACGATAATCGAGAGACTAAAGGCCCTCGGATATATATAGATAGTGCAAGTGAATTTCTATGAAAAACAAAAATAAAACCATCGGCTCAGGTGTGGATTTTGCGGAGAGGCTCACAAAGAATCCGATTAAAGCTAACTGGTCAGAGATGCTTGCATTCTTGAAGAGAAAGCGCGCAAAATATTATGAGGTAAGATACTCGAAGGGGGGCATAAAGGACTCCGACGACCTTGCCAAATCTTCTGTTAGGGTGTGGGACACAGCCAGCCGCCTTATCGGCGAGTTTCCTCTTTTTATCAAGGAGAAGGGAAATTTTGAGGGATCCCTTTATTTCTTTAAAGAGCTGGTCCAGAAACCACGCAAATAGGTTTTTCTATGATAAGGCAAAACATCAACGAACTTGAGGAGAAGAGCATATATATTATAAGAGAGGCCAAGTCCCGCTTCGATAAGATGGCGGCTCTATGGAGCATGGGAAAGGATTCTACTGCGATGCTTGCTATAGCGAGGAAGGCGTTCCTCGGGAAGGTCCCGTTTCCTGTGATACACATAGACAACGGAATCGATTTCCCGGAGAGCTACAAGTTCAGAGACGAACTTGCTGATAAGTGGGGTGTGGAAGTCATAGTCGCGAAAAGCAAAATAAAGCCAGAGATATCAGGATACAGCTGTTGCGGATCGAACAAAACAGTTGCACTGAAGAAGGTTCTTGCTGATTATGGTTTTGAGGCGCTTATCGTTTCTATACGAAGAGATGAGCACGCTGTGCGCGCCAAAGAAAGGTACATAAGCCCCCGCGACAGGGATTTCAAATGGGATTACAAGGACCAGCCGGCCGAAGTCTGGAACAGCTACTCCTCCAAACTCGACAGAAAGGGCCATCTGAGGGTACACCCCCTTCTTGACTGGAACGAGATAGACATATGGTCTTACATAAAGAAGAATAACGTCCCTATCAATCCCCTCTATTATTCAAATAACGGCTACAGGTATAGAAGCTTGGGATGCACGCATTGCACAGTGCCCATAAAGTCTAGCGCCAAAAGCATAGACTCGATAATAAAAGAGCTTGAATCAACCAAGGTAGAAGAGAGGGCGGGGCGCGAACAGGACAAGGAGAAGGCATACATCATGGAAAAGCTTAGGTCGTTGGGCTATATGTAGGGTGCGTTTGGTGATAATAAACGAGGTAACCCTTCTTGGGCATAAAGACCATGGAAAATCTACCCTTATAGGCAACATACTCATACTCACAGAATCTGTGACTAAAGCAAGGATCGATAGCGCTAAGAAGATGAGCAAGCGGTTAGGAAGAGCGTTCGAGCCCGGATTTCTGCTCGACAGCTTCGAAGAGGAGCAGGAAGGCGCAATGACTATAGATACGACACGCGCACAGATAAAATATAAGAGGAAGGGTTTCGAATTCATAGATGTCCCGGGACATGAGGAACTCATAAAGAACATGATAAGCGGTGCCTCCCATGCACGCTTCGCCATACTTGTTGTATCCGCTAAACCGGAAGAGGGAATAAGCACACAAACAAAACGCCATCTCTTTCTTGCGAGGATGATGGGCATAGGGAGTGTAGTAGTGTGTGTCAACAAGATGGATACCATCAACTATAGCGAGAAGGCTTTTGATTTCATATCCGGAGAGCTTGCCTCCTTCTTGAAGAGGATAGGATTCGATACAGATTCGGTGTTCTTTGTTCCGGTATCCGCTTACAAGGGAGAAAATATAATCTCTAAATCTGGAAGCATGCGATGGTACCATGGCAGACCGCTCTTGGCAATACTGGCAAACCTCTCTGTTAAGAGGGAGTTTGGTGGTGAAGGCAAACCGACGCGTTTTATCTTTCAGGGGAGCATAGATACTGAAAGAGGCAAGGCTTATATCGGTAGGCTAGTTAGCGGAAATATACAAAAGGGGGATATGATTGCTGTCTCGCCTATTCAAAAAAGGTTCTTTGTTGATACAATATATACAAAAGGGAAAAAAGTTGGCCGGGCTAAGCAGGGTGAGAATGCGGCCTTCATCCTTAAACCGGCTCCGAAGGAAGAGCTGCGGGGCATGGTTGGCTGTTCCGCAGATAACGCGATAAGAGGAAAAACAAAACTAAATGCGATTGTGTTTGCTGTAGACTTACTTCCGAAGAGAGGAAAGATAAGGATAAACGGGACTGACCATGACTGCGCGATAAAGGTATTAAGGGAGATAGACACATCCGATGGAATACCGAGAAAGAGCACGTCAATAAGGCCGCTCGAGGCTGGCGAGGCCGTAATCAGCCTCAGCGAACCGGTCTGTGTAGAATCCTTCTCCGTGTCTGAAGAGATAGGGAGGTTTACAATCTACACGAACGAGAAGTTTGTGGGCTTCGGCATTGTGAGGTAATCTGATGGATCGAAAGAAACTTTATCTTATCGGAATCGATGCTGCGCCTCTTTGGATAATCAGAGATAACTATGTGAAATACAAGATGAGGGGTTTTGCGGAGTTCTTCGAGGACGGGATACTCACGGATCTCGAATCCACCATTCCGCCGATGACAGGGCCATCTTGGCCGAGCATGTATACCGGGGTCAGGCCCGGAGTGCACGGAATCCCTGATTTCTTCACGCTCAAATCCAATTACACCAAGGAGGTCGCTTATTATAATCCTGAGATTCGCGAACCGTTCTGGGAGGTAATGGGAAGAAACGGACTGCGCTCTTTTCTTGTGACTCCCGCGATGGCGGTCCGCATGCCGAAAAGCGAGGATGTAGATATGGTAACCGGCTTTCCTCTGCCTCCGAAGTTCAGCTCTGATGAGCTAAGGAGGGTTGCGAAGCGATACGGGTTTAACGGAGAGCCGAACATAGAGAAGAGAATAAAGAGCAAGGAGATGAGCCTTGCGGAAGCCTCAAAGTCTTATGTAGACAGCATAAGGAGGAGGGGCGAGTTCAGCAAGCACCTCATAGACAAGAAAGAGTACGACTTCTCGTTCGTATGCTTTACAGAGACGGATAGGATACAGCACTTTTCATTGAACCTGCCGGAATGGAAGAGCTATGTGTTGCCTCTTTATCAGGAAATATCAAAGTTTTTGGAGTGGGTGAACTTGAGAGCTCGGAAAGAGAACGCCCGGGTCTTGCTTGTCTCAGATCATGGAGCCCAGCCGATAAAAAGCAAGTTTCTCATGAACGCTTGGCTCATAAACAACAGGTATGCATCGTTGAAACCTGAGATAAACACGCAAAAAGTCGGAGCTTCTGTGAGTAGCAGCAGGACCAAATATATGATAAGGGAACGTATCATAAGAAGCAAGTTGAGAAAGATCTATGATAAGCTGCCGAATGCGGGAAAGAGCATGGCGAAAGGTGCGCTCAGCCGGTTCTTGGCTGGGTCATCAGGCGAAGATTATACGCGTATACACGATTTCGATTTCGATATGGATAAGACAGTGGCGTTCAGCAGCATATCTAACTGGACCGTATGCTCTATCTACATAAACGACAGGCGTTTTGACAATGGGATTGTGGGCAAAGACAGGAAACAAAAACTGAAGGCGGAGCTGATAAGGAAATTGATGCGGATAAAGGACGAGAATGGTGACAGGCTTATGACAAAGGCGTTCGACGCGGACGAATACTACGAGGGAACGAAGATGTTCATAGCACCTGACATAATGGTCGAGATAAAGAAGGGATACTTCATCGACGTCTTCGGATATCTAAAAAGCGGCGGCCTTTTCATGAAACCTGAAATGGCGAAGCGCGGAGACCACATGAACGAGGGGATTTTCGGCGCGATAGATAATACGAATCGAAAGCGGTTAAAGGTCGGAAAAATGCCTTATGTATACCAGATAAACCCAACGGTTCTCTCGTATTTCGGGATTAAACCAGATAATGATAAGAGATACGGGAAAATTCTATGATTTCGCTGATGCCGTAACCGTAAGATTCTTGTATAAGTAGTTAAGATAACCGATTCCGTATGTTATGAACCAATCGTACTTGACTATGCTAGATTTGTTGTATGTGAGTCCAGGCCTTGTATATTGAGAAAGTTTACTGTAAGATTCGTTCACTGTTATAGATATTGTCCTGTTTCCTGCAACCAGAAAAAGGAGATTTATGCAGGAATTGTTTAGTTTCTGCGAGAATCCTCCCTTATTGATGTTGATTAGATATTGGTTGGAGTATCCTGGGAGTATATGTAAGTATGATGTATAGTTGTTTGTAGAATTTGTGACCGCTTTGGTATATTCTTGGTTTGACATGAGGAATGCGCTTACTGAATCATTGGCTACAAAAGCGATACTTGCGGTGGTATTTAATCCCTGCGGACATGCCGTCTCGACGTATGTGTATGGTAGAACCGTATACTCCTGTTTTGACGATTGATTATATTTCTTGTAATGCAGGTATGTTATCTCCGCTTTTTTTGTTATGCTGCCTGTCAGGTTACCGATTTTTATCACTCGTGCCTGCTGATAAGCTTTTGACCCGTTTTGCCGCGGAGCAAGCGTGTGCCCGTATGAATTGTCCAGAGGAAGGATATAAAGGACTAGACTCATGTTTTGCCCGTGTATACTCTTGTTTGCTGCAGAGCCGCCTATATGTGCGAGGAGATCGATACCCTGGCCGGAAGTTTGTATGTAGGAATCTATCAGCCCTTTTTGATATGAAAGATTGGCGTAGGCAAGCCGTATGTTTGAGCTGTTCTCGTTTAGATATTCTGAGTATTTTGTCATGTTCAGCTGTATCGAATAGTTACTGGTTCCTGGTTGGGCCTGCACTGTCAATGGTATGTACGGAACATTCGGAGTTTCGATGTAGTTGGATGGCCATATCGGAAGCATAAGCACGACAATTGCTGACAGGATTGAGGCAATCGCGATATATTTTACAACTGGCCTGAGCTCTCTCTTTATTCGTTCACACCACATTTCCACGCTCTTTGAGTTTGATAGTATTATGGTCGTTACCGAGACTATCAGCAGATAGTACCCTATTATGGATATGTTTATTGCGACCGTTTGGCCCGCCTTAATTGAATAGAGAACCGCCGGAAGCACTATCCCGATGTTTAACATTATGGAGTCGGACTTTCCAATCTTGAAATATGATATTATAAGAGCCTCAATTATTGCGATTCCGATAAGGTATTCCGGTAGAATCCCATCGAGCAGGCCCATGTATGTAATTGACCCTGACACTATGACTATTATCGAAAGGTATATGATATATTTCAGCGCTTTGCCGGACAAAAGCGCGATAAATATGAACAGTATGAAGAGCATGAATGAATAAAGGATAAACTGGGAACTATTGAGTATTACGAAAAACGCCAGGAATATCATACTTATTATAATCCAGAGAGTTGCTGCGAACGCAATGAGGTAGGGACCGCTGTCGATATTCTTGCCAAAGCGCAACATCAGACACCACACATTACTCCATGACCGCGTATCCTGTGAGGCGTAGCCTGTGATTTATCCTTCTCATCACTGCCATCTTCGTTCCTTTCACAACAGGCACCGGATGGCTGAAGCGTATTTTTACCTTGTTCTTCTTTGAAGCCGACACATATGAAAGTACCGTTGCCGTTCCAACGCTAAGGGCGATAGGTTCCTCTTTTGAGAAACCTGTTGCTTGTATATCATTTCTCGCCAGCTGAGTATATACCGCATTTATCTCTTCTGAGACTTTTGGCATCTTTCCCTTATGCCCAAGCACCATCCCGACCAGAGAATCCGCTTTAGTCAATGCGGGGTCTATCTGTGTTGCTAGTCCGATGAGCCCGCCTGGACGCGCCTCTTCTATATCGTCTGTGCCTGTGTTTATGCCTACTATCACGGTCAATATCTCCGAGTATGCAGAATGTTTCCCTTTTTGCCTATTGATACCTGGCAATATGCTTATTGTATCTCCCACCTTTAGTTTTCCTCTTATAAGAGTACCGCCCAACACGCCGCCCTTTAGACTGTCTATCGCTGATCCTGGCTTATTCACATCGAAAGATCTGGCTATATACATCAGAGGATCTGCTTGCAGGTCGAAATCCGGGAGATTCATCTTCGATATTAGCTCCAGTATCACATCGGTGTTTATATTCCTGTTCGGCACAGACGGGATTATAGGGGCATTCTCTATCTCGCTCCCTTTTATGAACTCTTTTATCTGTTTATAATGTTCGACAGCCTTGTCCTTCCCGACTAAATCCACCTTCGTCTGCACTATGATTGCGTTCTTTATCCCGAGCAGGTTTATTATCATAAGGTGCTCTCGAGTTTGTTGCATTGGGCACGGCTCGTTCGCTGCTATTATGAAGAGTATTCCGTTTATTATGTTTGCGCCTGATATCGCTGTGGCCATAAGTGTCTCGTGGCCCGGAGCGTCCAGTATGGAAAAACGCAGGACAGGTTTTGGGACAGAACCGCACTTCTTGCATACCTTTTCTATTGTGTAGGCAGAGGCACCTTCACACTTCTCGCATTTCCTGATTATGGCGTCTGCGTATCCGAGCTTTATTGTCATGTTCCTCTTTATGCTCTCGCTGTGCCTATCCGTCCATATGTTAGTCAAGGATTTGACCAATGAGGTCTTGCCATGGTCTATGTGCCCTAACGTACCTATATTTATCTGGCTCTGTTTTATATCCATCTACTCCCGCTTATTATTCTCTTATTGTTTCTCCTGCTCTTTTTCCTGCTTCTCCGTCTCTTTCTCCTTCTTTGGGAAGACCTCGTCAACCGGCTTCGATCCATATTCGACTACGACGGCGTTTATCTGTGCGGTTGCGGTCCCGACCATACCTCCGACGACAGTCTTCCTCCTTATCGCCTTGCTTCCCTTTTTTGTGGAGTCGCGCATCACGCCTGTCTTGACATATCCTTGCACGTATTTATGCATCGGGAATCCGCTGTTGTCAGAGCCTCCTGTTATCTTGAGCTTATATCCGGCGAGATCGATTATATCGCCTTCTATCGTATCCCCGATCTTCTTTCCGAAGATTGTCGATGCGTTCTCTGCACTTATCTCTGCTTGGGCAGATCTTCCTGTCTTTTTGTCTGAGTAAACGATTTTCATAAAATTACCTAATTATCCGATTACCTGTACATGTATTCCGGTTCTGCCTTGAACCTTTTAATCCTATCCGCAAGCTCCTTTGGTATTGCGGGCTTTACTTCGCTCAGCGCGAAATCGAAATCGGCCTTTCCGACAATCTTCTTAGAGCTGCGTATGGCGCTCATGCCAGCCTCCCTGCACAGGTTTTCTAGCTCTGCTCCGGTGTAGCTCTCTGTCGATTTTGCAAGATCCTGAAGGCTAACGTTCTTCGCAAGAGGCATTTTCTTTGTATGCACCTTCAATATCTCAAGGCGCGATTCCTCATCTGGTATAGGTATCTCGATTATCTTATCGAACCTTCCCGGCCTTAGCATTGCAGGATCAACATTGTCAGGTCTGTTTGTCGCAGCTATGACTACTATATTCTTCATCGACATCAGGCCATCCATCTCAGTAAGCAGCGTATCGACGACCCGCTCCGTGACTATCGAATCCGCACTGTCTCCGCCCCTTACCTGCGCTATGCTGTCTATCTCGTCTATGAATATAATACATGGAGATGCCATCTTCGCCTTCCTGAAAAGCTCTCTTACAGCACGCTCGCTCTCCCCGACATATTTATTCAGGAGTTCAGGCCCCTTTATCGCTATGAAATTAGACTCGCGCTCTGTTGCGACAGCCTTTGCGAGCATGGTCTTGCCTGTCCCGGGTGCCCCCACAAGCAATATCCCTTTTACCGGCCTTATGCCCATCTCCTCAAAAATCTCCGGCTTTCGTAGCGGGAGCTCTACCGCCTCTTTCAGCTGATCCTTTACTGAATCAAGCCCGCCCACATCCGTCCATCTGACATTCGGTTTCTCTACGAAGACCTCCCTGAGCGCACTTGGCTGCACGTTTCCCAGAGCATCCCGGAAGTTGTCTTTTGATACTTCAAGGCTTGCGAGCAACTCGTTCGGCACGGATTTCTTGTTTATTACTTCTGGTATTACTCTCCTTACGCACGCCATTGCTGCTTCCCTGACAAGCGCGCTTATGTCTGCGCCGGTATAACCGTGCGTTATGTTTGCCAGTTCATCTATATCCACGTCCTTTGATAATGGCATGTTCCTTGAATGTATAAGCAGTATCTCTTTCCTTGTGTTTCTGTCAGGTACGCCTATCTCTATCTCTCTGTCGAACCTCCCCGGCCTTCTCAGAGCAGGATCGATCGCGTTAAGCCTGTTTGTGGCGCCTATTACTATGACCTGACCCCTTGAGCGTATACCATCCATAAGCGTAAGAAGCTGTGAAACCATCCTTCGCTCGACCTCGTTGGTCGCTTCCTCCCTCTTCGGAGCAATCGCATCTATCTCATCCATGAATATTATAGTTGGCGCTTGCTCATTCGCCTCTGCGAATATCGACCTGAGCCTTTCTTCGCTTTCCCCGACATATTTACTGACCAGTTCCGGACCAGATATATTTATGAAGTGAGCCTCGCTCTCGTTTGCAACCGCCTTCGCAAGCAGAGTTTTGCCTGTTCCTGGAGCCCCATACAAAAGCACACCCTTTGGAGGGTCTATCCCAAGGCGCTCGAAAAGCTCTGGATACCTTATAGGCATCTCAACCATCTCTCTTATTTTTTGTATCTCGTTCTTGAGCCCCCCTATGTCTTCGTAGTGAACCTCTCCAATCCTTATCTCGTGCTCTGATATCGGCTCTGACTTGACTATTATCTCGGTGTTGCGCGATACCCTTACGACTCCATGAGGCGTTGTCTGTGCAACGATATAATAAAATACATAATTGAACATCGGAACAGGCACTAAGTCTCCCCTTATTATCGGCTTGTTTTCGAGTTTGGTCTTTACGAATTCGGTAAACTCCGGAGTGACATTAGTTCTCTGGTTGGGTGGCGGCGCAAGCACCACTTTTGTGGCCTCCTTCGCTTCTACCTTTGTTAGGAAAACCTTATCCCCTATACCGACCCCTATGTTTTGGCGGGTATGCCCGTCTATCCTTATGAAATCGAGGCCCTCGTCCTGCGGATGCGCCTGCCAGACTACTGCGGCAGTCGACCTGTTTCTTCCTTTTATCTCGATTATGTCTCCGGACACTACCCCTATCATGTTTCTTGCTTTGGAGTCAATCCTAGCTATGCCTCTTCCGTCATCTGTGACTAGGGCGCTTGCGACAGTTAAATCTATACCTTCTACCAAGAGCATCACCGAACATTGAAATGAGTTGGTGTTCGATATCTTATCTCTCCCGCTTATATTTATAAGCTTTGCTGATATGACCAAACAGATTGAGATTTGTACGGTAATGAGGAAATGTGCGCAGAGGAATTTGGGTAGGTTTTCGATATAATTTGTACTGCAGTTTCGATGACATGGTTAGGAATCTACATCGCATAACTTTCGATGATTTCAGTGCCACCACTTTGCTGACTTGTTTTCCCCTTTATTGCCATTGGCAGGGGCGATTTTCAGAAACAAATAGTTATTAAACTAGTACTACAGAATTAATGGTATGAGAACATGTTTGAGATCGTGCCGGAGTGAGTTTTGGGGCGTTCGCAGAAACTTGGGAAGCGTGACACACACACACACACACACACAAGAAACCGTGCAAAAAGCATAGCTCTTTCTACTGACAAATTAGGATTGAAAGCGCAATCCGCGATGGAGTATCTAATGACCTACGGGTGGGCGATACTCATAATTGCGATAGTGCTGGTGGCGCTCTTCTCCCTCAACCTCTTCAATCCTTACACGTTCGCACCGAAGGCGAGTGCGGACAGCTGCCAGATAATGAGACCAAACGGACCGGGCAGCAATATCTTCGTGTCGGAGGTCGGATTATGCAACAACGAGATACCGCAGTATGTGGCAAAGTTTAATGGCGTAAGCAGCAATATCCAAATATCAACAAGCATAAGCGCAAATCCCCCTCTCACGTTCACTGCGTGGGTATATCCAAAATCTGGGGGAGTGATGGGCATAGTGACATATTACACAGGAATTTGGTGTGGCGGAGATGCATACGGAATCGGTCTTCAATCTTATTATCTTTACGCATGGCCTGGTTGTTTTGCCCCGCCCAAATCCGCAACCACATTGACGCCAAATGCATGGAATTTTGTAGCGGCCTCAATCCAAGGTCCAAACGAAGAAACCCTCTACATCAATAATCAAAAATCAACCAACACAATCAGCGTGACTTACAATTCACTTACGACTTTTTATTTAGATATTGGTCTTCAGAGGCAGACCGGGGCTTATTTCAATGGATCGATATCTAACGTCCAAATCTACAACACCTCCCTCTCGGCAAATGAGATAACAGCGTTGTACAACGAAGGCATAGGCGGGGCACCTGTAGACATCCAGAACCTTGTCGGCTGGTGGCCTCTCAACGGCAATGCCAAAGATTATTCGGGAAATAACAACAACGGTGTACCTACCAACGTGATCTATACCTCCAACTGGGGGAATGGTTACAGCACACCGTGATAACGATACCTTACCAACCCGCTCTCTGATTTTCCTCACGGCAACAAATCTTGAACGCTTGCATACCGTTGTAAAATTGTTAGACTATTACGATTTAAGCACAAAAAGATACAAAAAATAAAAAAAGAAGAATTTACTATTCGTCCCAGTCATCGTCTCCTTCGTCATCGAGCTCTTCGTCTTCCTCTTCCTCGTCATCCTCTTCCTCTTCTTCAGGATAGTGCTTTGGTGGATTTTTTTCTGGTTTAGATGGCATAGTATTCACCATTTCAGCAATATAAAATGCGTAATATATAAATACCTTTCCGCAGTCTGGGCAGTAGGACAGAAGTTAATCATAACCAATTATGGACAGGTTATGCAGTACAGCAATGCAACTTATCGCAGTATCGATCCTCCCATCCGTTCTGCCTTGAATTCCATCCAAATGCACATTTATCTGTGGAGAAATTGCTTTTGGAGTTCTCCCGTTTGTAGTACTGAATCAGGTACTTCATAGGAGTCCCAAAAACGAATATATTTATAGCCTGAAAAGGGAACGCTATAGTGGTAATATTATGGCAGACATCTTCAGAGAGAATCGGAGAGAGCAGGATGTAAAGCTTGTAGACGCAATAAGAAATGGCAATCTAGAAGATGTAGACACACTTATTAAAAGCGGGGCGGACGTAAACGCAAGAGATAGGTATGGTTTTACGCCGATGCATGAGGCTGTATGGAGCGGGCGTATTGAGGCTGCATAGTGGTTGAGGGTGAGAGGGGCTGATGTAAATGCAAAAGACAATGATGGAAGGACGCCGATGCATGAGTTTGCATGGAATGGACGTATTGAGATTGCACAGTGGTTGAGAGAGAACGGGGCTGACGTAAATGCAAGAGACGATGAGGGCAGGACGCCGATGCACGTGGCTGCGTGGAAGGGACATCTTAAGAGTGCGCGGTGGTTGAGAGAGAACGGGGCGGACGTAAACGCAAAAGACAATAAAGGCAGGACGCCAATGCATGAGGCTGCGATTTGGGGAGAAGACTCCAAGATTGTGCAGCTGTTGCGGGGCGTTGAGTAAAATAAATGCACACCTTACCTTTTCCCAAAAGAGGTATACATTCTTTGTATTCGGCAATAACAGACGTAGAGACGTGCACAAAATAGGATGGGCATTACTATTATTGCAAAGATAAGTCTATTTTCATTCATTTGTTGGATACATTCTTCAATTTCAGGTTTGTTTAAGAAACGCACGCTTTACGGGCAAAGCCAGCAAACCCTACATATGTTCTGGGCCAGTATCGTAGCTGACCGATAGGCATGCATTGTTTCTGTCACAACATGTTCACTGCTATGCCTATGACAAACCCCACAAATATGCCAAGATATACCAGCTTCTGCTTTTGGTTGTCTATATCCCTGACCTGATGCCGTATCATAGGTATTATTATGTATAGGATCGCACCGATCGCAAGCCCTTCGAAAAAGAGGTTTAGCGAGGGATAGCTTGAATAGAACCCTACGACCGCTCCGAAGATTGTCGGGAGGCTTGCGACCAGCATCAGCACTGCCACCGTTCCTATCTTTGCATCTCCTTCCCCGACAAACGGCGCGGCTATCGGAAAACCTTCTGTGGCATTCTGTAAGGTAAATCCGATCAGTATGACAAGCGTTATCCCTGAATAAAGGATTCCTGTTGTGGCTGCCAGCGCCCCGCATACAAGTCCCTCCATCGCATTCTGCAATCCCATACCTACGGATATCATCTTCGCCGTGTCATGCTTGCTCAGCCCGCCGGGATGCCTGTTCTCGAATGTATACAATACAAAGAATCCGACAAGCAGTGATATGATGAACACTGCCGAATAGTACGGATTCGCCAGGTATCCGTATCCCGCTGGTCCGTACAGCGTGCCTGACGCATCTGCGAATATGTCCGCGATGAGAAAGATAAGTATGCCGATTGCCACCGAGTTTATTATCCTTTTTGTCCTCTCCCCGCTTCTCTTGTGGAATATTATCGGCAATGAGAGAAATATGGATAGACCCATGATGACCGACAAGAAGAAGACATCGATAACGCTTGCCATCCAAATACCAATATGCCCTCAGGCAAGAAAGGTTATATAGGTTCGATATGGAGGTTTGTAGTCGCATACACGAATTTCTAGTCATCCCTTCGCAACTCCAAGCGGGACCATCCTTGCGACAAGGTTTGATATCCTTGCGCCTGCAACGCTAGACACCACATCGTCCACATCCTTGTATGCCCAGATTGCCTCCTCGCTTATCAGCTTCCTGCTCCTTACTCTGAACTCTATGCCCTTCTTATTAAGGTCTGATATCGTCTTTGAGGCAGGTATCTCCCTTATCGCCTGATGCCTTGACATTGTCCTCCCTGAACCATGGCATGACGACCCAAAGCTCTCTTCCGACGACTCGTCTCTCCCCGACAGCACATAGCTTGCAGTACCCATGCTCCCCGGAATTATCACTGGCTGGCCCAATCCCCTGTACAATTTCGGTATCTCCTTGCGCGATGGACCGAACGCTCTTGTCGCTCCTTTCCTATGTACATAAAGCTTCCTCTTTCTTCCATCCACGATGTGCTCTTCAAGTTTGGCTATATTGTGGGCAACGTCATAAAGCACATCCATTCCCATCGAGTCGGCTGACCTGTCAAATGTTTCCTCGAAGCCTTTCCTTATCTGGGTCGTTATGATTTGCCTGTTCGAGAACGCGAAATTCACGGCCGACCTCATCGCCGCGAGATATTCGTCAGCCTCTTTCGATTTTGTAAACACGTAGCTCAGCTGCGGGTCTGCCAGCTCTATCTTGTTGGCTCTCTGGTACTGGATCAACTTTTCTATGTAGTCGGAACATATCTGATGCCCGTAGCCTCTGGAACCGGTATGCACCATAACCACTACTTGGTCATTGAAAAGGCCATAGCCCTTTGCGGTCTTCTCTTCCAAAATGCTCTCGACTCTCTGCAC
Organism: Microcaldota archaeon; assembly: GCA_021792775.1. Lineage (GTDB taxonomy): Archaea > Micrarchaeota > Micrarchaeia > Micrarchaeales > Micrarchaeaceae > JAJYXL01. Next base: position 23,118 of record JAJYTZ010000005.1, on the reverse strand, counting down.
TTCGAGGAAGTGGTTTCCGGCTCCGAGCGTACCCAGCTGGTTAAGCCCTCTCTTTTTAGCCAGCTCGCTTACCTTCGAACTGTCTGCTCCTTCCATGCATCCGTTCTCCTCGATCATCTCTGTGTCGTTCGCAAAGCCATACCCATTATCTATAAGAAATTGCGCTCCTTCCTCGCTCACTCTGTCTAACTTATCCCTGCTCAGGCCGATGTTATTTTTGCTGCCGACCCCGCTCGGCACGTTTTTGAATAGGTTGTCCATCAGCTTAGGTATGCTCTTCTTTATTTCCTGATAGAAAAAGTTGGTTTTTATGAGGCGGACTCCGCAGTTTATATCAAAACCTATCGCACCTGGAGATATAATCCCTTCATCAGAATCAAACGCCGCTACGCCCCCCACCGGAAACCCGTATCCTTCGTGTCCATCCGGCATCACGCACATTCTCTTCACTATGCCGGGAAGCGTAGACGCATTCACAGCCTGGGACAGCGTGCGATCCTTCTTTATGCTATCTGCTATCCTCTTATTTCCGTATATTCTTACTGGTACAGACATATTTCCGGTTGGGCTTATCTCCCATATGAAATCGCTGACACGCTCTATCTCTGCCAAAGGATTGCCTCGCTATCGGATTATGATGCTGTGACGTTAGTTCTTGCATATGCGCCGTCTTCGCCAACGACTGTTACTGTGTACGTCTGGTTTACTATCGGCTGTATACTGTAGTTGAGCGCGTTTGCTACTGCATGTTCAGTCTCAGATCTTATTCCTCCCGGCAATGTCATGGTACCGTTAAAGCTAAGTGTCACGGAAGCCCCTGAAGAAAGGTTGTATCCGTTAGACCCTTCTGCCTCTGATTTGATTCCTGCATCACTGTATGGGAGTGAGAGAGTACCGTTTGTGCCTACTATGAAATTAAGCATGTTGAAGAAGTTGTTCTTGAAGTCTGCCGCGCTCAAAAGCTTCGCCTTTAGCTCAACGTTAGAGGCATTGTAGTTATGAAGGTCGCCCATTATGGAAAGGTTCATACTGTCTTCAGCCCCTTTTATCCGTATCTTGCCATTTGCATAGGTGCTTGCAGAGATGTTAAACTTATCTGCAATGTCGGATAGGGAAGAGCTTCCATCTATTCCCAGTTTTGCCTCTACGCTCGCGAGATTCGACGCGTTTATCTTTACAAGCTCGTTCCCTACCATTACCGTCCTATTGAAGAGCCCAAGCTTCAATGCTATGTATGTTTGGTTAATGCCGAGGTTTTTGGTGCTTATATTAGATATGTCGGAACTGTTTATGTCAATGCTTCCTCCAAGGCTTCCGTCAATGCTCCTCAGCATTACAGATCGCTGTGGATTTGCGTGTATGATGGTACGCGAGGACAGATTCAACAGATTGTTTGATGAAGTGGCGGCCAAAACGTTTGCAGTTATGAATCCTCTTATGAATAGGTGCTTGAGCACGACGCTCTGGTTCCCGTTGTTCTTTACTGTGACTGATATGATGTCGCTTCCGCCTGACGTTAGGATTTTTGCCGATGTTATGCTTATACTCGGTGTGGTATTCAGCCTTTCCTTCTCGAAAGTGTCGATGCTTGCCCTTTGCCCTACTTTAGAGTTTGCCTGCGTTGCAGACGAATTGAGCACAATCGCCTTTGCGGCTGGAACCATCACAAAGAATGTCTGATTGGCTGAGTAAATCTGTAAGACGGACGGATTGAGCTGTAATAGGACTCCAGACTTACTTACATTCGCTGTGAGTTTCTGGTTAAGGTTTACCTGCAATTTTCCGTTAGGCACGGTCACATTATATGTTTGGTTTCCTATTGTTATCGATGCGGAAGTTATTGTGAAACGCACAATGTCGAAGCTCTGATTGGCGGTTACGCCTATCTGTGCTATTGTTTCTGACGCGTTTGTCAGGTTCATGAGGTTTAAGCTTCCTGTCTTGTTTATACTGACAAACCCTGTGCTGTTCGACTTTCCTGTTTCATGCAGTGCTATAGAGTTGTAGGTTATTACCAGAGCCGTGGTGCCGGAAGGTACATGAGGAGGATCCGTTATCGATACAAATACCGAGTTCTGCAATGCCTGTCCTGGAACTGTGGATGCTGTGGTCGGACTTCTGAATGATTGCGAGGTTAATGCCCATATTGCAAATAATATTACGATTATTCCTATCACATATACTACTATATTCGCGTTTTTCATGCTGACACCGTATAAATCAAACTATAGGTAATATAACCATAAGATACTAAATACCTTTCTTCAGAAGGTAGTATATGGAACACAGTACTATAAAAATAGGGTATGTGCTTCTTGTTCTGGGGGTCAGCATTCTCCTGTTTACCTTTTATGAGGCTTACGGAATATTTAGCCTTTTCATCAACGGGAACATTTTCGCACAGCCGGCTCAGCCGAGTGTGAATCTGGGCAGCGCACCTGCGTCAAACATATCTGAGACGGGTCTTGTGAATGCGCTGCTCGGCGGTATTATAAACGCTTTCCCAATCGGCAAATATTTCAGTTATCTCCTCGGAGTCATAGTACTCGGGGTCTTTGCCAGCATAGGATACAAATTTGCCAAGATAGGCGTTGACATGATAGAACTGCGCTATCCGCCTGAAGAGCCGCAGAAGAAGTAATCTATTCTTAATCATGGTCGTATGGAGGGCAGAGCTAGAGTCGAAGAGGAAATTGCAGAGGTCGGGACAAGCACAGCAAGAATGACCAGTTTTCTGCTTGCGGGAAAGCTCATCGCTTTCTTTATCGCAGCGCTGTCTCTTGTTGTAGTCGCCAGGATACTTGGACCGTCAGGTTATGGCGTCTATGTTATCGCAATAGCGGTTGCTGGGGTGGCAGGCTCTGTGGGGAACTTCGGGATAGGGACCGCATTGACCAAATTTATCTCTGAGTATAAGTCTAAAAGGGAGCAGAAGCGCATAAACACTATCCTGTCTGACGGCATCGCGATACTCGTAGTTGCGGGCAGCATCTTCACCATCCTTACCTTCCTGCTTGCTGGGCCTGCCTCTTATTATGCATTGCACGGGTACACCTATCTCTATGTGATACAGGTAGCCTCTCTCATGATAATAATCTCGATACTCTCCGGATCTCTGTATTCAGCCTTAATCGGATTTGGGTATGGCGCTTATTCCGCCTTGTACTCTGTGATATGTATAGTGGTACAGTCGTCCGTGTCGATATCTCTGGCGCTTCTCGGATTTGGTCCCATCGCCCCAGTACTCGGTGTAATACTTGGACAGTTCTTCGGATTCCTCTTTGCGATCTATGCGATTTATTGGAAAGGCAATGCCGCATTCTCCATGCCGACAATTGCAGGAATGAAAAGACTCTTCTCTTTCTCTGGACCTGTAGCTGTCTCCAATTTCTTCGCCGCTGTGGTAAACGATTTCTCTGTAATCTTCCTTGGGATATTTGTGGTTTCTTCCGTCATAGGCAACTTCGGGATAGCATCAAGAACCAACTTCCTTGGAGACATCGTGGTAGGCTCGATCGGACTTGCGATGCTTCCCGGATTTACTAGATTCTTTTCCAGAAACCGTACGCGTGAAGATATCGGGAGATTCTACAACAAAGCGCTTTATGTCTCTTTTGTGGTTGCCTCTCCTTTCATGTTTTTCCTGATATTCTTTGCAAAACCAGTCTCTTCCCTTGCTTTCGGCGGCACATACGCCCTCGCTCCGCTCTTTATAGTTATCGCTGCGATCGGAATACTCATCAGTATATTCGGCAACTATTCCGGGACTATGCTAATAAGCGATAACAGGACGCGCGATATTATGAAATACAGGGGATATATGTTCGTCATACAGCTGATCCTTATGTTTATAATGATATACCTGTTCCAAGGGTTTGGATTGGCTGTACTGGTATTTATCATCGGACCTCTGCTCCAAGCGTTCTTCTACATAAGAAGGATAAGATTCCTTTATAGGATAAAGACCGAACATATCAAGATCTTCAGAGTGATATTAAGCAATGTGGCAAGCTTTGCGGTAGTGTACATGCTTCTTCTCTGGCTTGCCAATAACTACGTATATCTCGTTCCGGCGGCAATGGTCGGCATTGTGATATTGTATCCGATTGTTCTTGTGGCTTTTGGAGGCATGGATAAGGATGACGCGTCAATGCTCAGGGGACTGTCTAAGAGCATGCCTGTGGCCGGAAGACTCCTGTCTATCATAGTCTCCTATTCTGAGGCTTTCATGCGCTGAATTTCAAGTAATCCGATGCCCTCTTTATAAGGACATTGAACAGAGGAGATGGCCTTTCCGGACGTGATTTGAATTCCGGATGGGATTGCGTGCCAATCCCTTTCCCGTTCGGCCATTCTATGATTTCGACGAGTTCTCCATCCGGGGAAATCCCGCTAAAGACAAATCCATGCTTCTCCATTTCTGTCCTGAATGCGTTATTGAACTCGTATCTGTGCCTATGCCTCTCCGCCGCTTTGTCTGAACCATACGCTTCCATCGCAAGCGTGTTTTCTCTTATTGACATGGGCCATGACCCTAGCCGCATATTCCCTCCCTTCTCTTCCAGGCTGCGCTGGTTCTCCATAAGATCTATTATCTTATTTGCCGCTCTCCTGTTGAACTCTGAAGAATCTGCGTCTTTTATTCCGCACACGTTCCTTGCATACTCTATAGCCATGAGCTGCATTCCTAGGCATATTCCGAGGCAGGGAATCCCGTTTGTCCTTGCATACTCTATCGCTTTTATCATGCCTTCTGTTCCCCTCTTTCCGAACCCTCCTGGTATTATCATTCCTGAGATGTTTCCGAGAGCGCTCTTCGCCGAATCGTCATCTTTTATCAAATCGGATTCTATCCATACTATTTCAGGGTTTATCTTATGCCAATTGGCTGAATGTTCTACTGCCGCGGATACGCTCGCATAAGAGTCCTTAAGGTTTGTGTATTTCCCGACTATCGCTATCCTTACCTTATTCTTGTGCCTGCGCATCCCTTTTGTTGCGTTCGCCCACGCCTCTACCTTTAATCTGTTGAGCTTCGGCGCTTTTATCTCCAACTTTCCAAATATCGCCTTGTCCATGCCCTGTTCCATAAATTCCAATGGCATACTATACACATTGTCTATCTCAGGATCCTCTATGATCATATCTTGGCTTATGTTGCTGAAGAGAGCAATCTTCTGCTTTACCTCACTGCTCAGTTTTGTCTCTGCCCTGCACACCATGATATCTGTCCTTATGCCTAACTGCATAAGATTCCGGTTTGCTATCTGGGTTGGCTTGGTCTTCTGCTCACCTACGCTGCTCAGTCTCGGCACATACGTCAGGTTCACAAACACCGTCTTCTCTGCAAGGGAGAGTTGACGCATCGCCTCTATGAAGTAGCTGTTCTCTATATCGCCCACAGTACCACCCACTTCTATTATAAGGAAGTCCAGCTTTAATCTCTCAGATGCATCCCTTATCTTGCTTATTATCAGGTCTGTCAGGTGTGGTATGAACTGCACATCTCTCCCGAGAAAGTCCCCCTTCCGCTCTTTTTTTATTAGCTCGCTGAAAAGCTTCCCTCCGGTTATAGAGAGGGATCCATCCATATCTGCCCCCACGAAGCGTTCGTATGTGCCGAAGTCCATGTCTACTTCGCTTTTATCATCTAGCACGAATACTTCTCCATGCCTGAACGGATTCATGGTTCCGCAGTCATAATTAAGGTATCCGTCGAACTTCATCGGCATTGAACGGCAGTCGTAAAAATCGAGTATCTTTGATATAGAGGCAGTAACGACTCCTTTCCCTAGGCCGCTGAGCAAAGAACCCAAAACCACTATATATTTTGTCTGCACAATCTATATCGTAACAAGCTATAAAAAGCTTGCTGGTTTGGAGATATGCGGACTTTTGTATCCTTGGATATTCCCGAAGAGACAAAGAGAGAGATACACGATAGGTACGTCAATGGAATGGATTTTCTTAACCCGCCTAAAGATATGCACCTCACTCTCTTATTCATCGAAAGCATCAGAAACGAGGATGTTGCGGAAGTCTCTAAGGCTGTCGAGCATCTCTGCTGCAACAAAAACGCTTTTCTGGTATCTGTGTGCGGCGCTGGCGAGTTCGGTGGGGGGCGTGTCGTATTTCTCAAGGTAACAAACGGTTTCGATAAGATCATTGACCTGCATTCAGCACTTTGCGAGGAGATAGAACATACAATCAAACTTGCATATGAAGAGAGAGCGTTTTTCCCACACATAACATTTGGAAGACCTTCCCACAAGGACAGAAAGCTTGCGGTCGAATACGTCAAAAAAGATGAATGGCCTGAGATCAACTTTCTATGCGGCGGCCTCTCGTTCTTCGAGAGTAGAAATGAGAAGGGAGGATATGTACACATCCTCATCTCTGCGTCGGCTTTCTCGCCTGTTGTGCGCCAGCAACCTTGAATTCAGACAGCTGCACATCATTCTTAAGCTCACCGGGCCTGTATAACCTGTCCTCTGTAAGTATGTCCATGCTCATTCCCAGTTTAGCATCTGCCGCTATGTGCCTCTTTTCCGTTCCGAATATATCTAGTTCTACTATCCTTGCTTTCTGTCGACTTATTTTTGATACCAAATCTTCTATTTTGTAGGGGTACTGATTTGACTGCATCCCTATTATCCTTGCCTCAATTGTCTCCTTTCCCTTTATCCCCCTTATAAAATCTCCGGCTGTTGCCAATACTTCCTCGGTTTCATCGTAGAACCTCGTCACAAAAAGAGAGCGTGTATTTATCCCGTAGAGCACGAGGATCGTATCGTAAGTAAGCCCAATCGCAGCGATATACCTCACTCCGCTCTCTCTGAATTTGATGGTTGCTGAGTTTCCTAATTCGATGTATGTTGCGCTGCCGTACTGGTCAAGTTGCGATTTTGATATGTGCGGTCTCTCTTTGTATGCTGTGCGAAATGCAGCTCTGCCGATCTCCTCCTTCGGCAACCGTCCAGCCAGTCCTTCCTCCATCACAATCCAATCTTATTTAAATCTTAGGTTTTAATAATAGATTACTTTTGATTCAGGCGATCCCTTGGAAGTCAAGACAATAGAAGAAGGAAAAGATAGCATCAGGCTTTCTATAAAAGGCGTAGGCGTGGAGTTAGCCAATGCAATTAGGCGCTCCTCTATCAACTCCGTTGAGACGTTCGCAATAGACACTGTCACTTTCTATGAAAACTCGAGCTCAATGTTCGATGAGTATATAGCACACAGAATCGGACTTATCCCTATCAAGACCCCAAAAGGCTTCCACAAAGATGATAAGATAATGTTCAGCCTGGAATCTGAGGGACCGAAGACTGTGATGTCTGGAGAGCTTATAAGCGAAGAAAAGGAAGTAGGAGTGGTATACGACAATATACCGATAATAAAACTCGACAAAGGCCAAAGACTCAGGGTTGAATGCAGCGCTGTCATGGAAAACGCAAGGAAGCATGCTAAGTTTCAGCCGGGCATAACCAGTTATGAACAGGAAGACAGCATATTTAAATTTTACATTGAGAGTTTTGGCCAGATACCACCCAAAGAGATAATAAAGAGAGCTTGCGATACGCTGATAGAAGAGATGAAGGAGGTATCAAAAGTTTCGAAGAAGCTTTGAGCGGGGGTGGCAGAGTTTGGCCAAATGCGCAGGATTGAGGAACCAAGATTCAAAATTCCTGTGTCTTTAGGGGCTGCGTGAGTTCAAATCTCACCCCCCGCAAAATGTGATTGTTATGAGAAAAACTGAAAGAAGCGATATAAAGGAATGGCTTGAAAAGCTTGATGATGCTTCAAAAGGGAGATACGGTCCCTTATGGAAGAGCGTTTACCGTCAGGTGGATATCTCAAGGAGGAGAAGGATTGCAGTCAACCTGTATTCAATTAACAAACACACCGATAATGGAGACAATATCATTGTGCCTGGCAAAGTCCTGTCAAAAGGGACACTAGGGCATAAAGTCAATATAACTGCAATAAGTTTTTCCGAGAAAGCGAAAGCTGAGATAAAGAGAAGCGATTCGAAGATACTCAGTCTGAACGAGATGCTCGGAAGGGAGAAGGTAAAGATCATAAGGTAATTGTATGGACAAGGGCAATTATGTCGTTATAGATGCGGATGGCGCAGTGCTGGGGCGGCTTGGAACAGCAACTGCCAAGATGCTCCTTCAGGGCAAACGAGTCGCGGTAATAAATTCGGAGAAGGCAATAATAACGGGAAACTGGAAGACCACGCTGTCTAGATACAAGACAAGGCGCGGCCTTCAGGAAAAGGAGAATCCGGAACACTCTCCGAAATGGCCGAGAAGGCCTGACTTCCTTGTTAAGAGGATAGTGAGGGGCATGCTCCCGTACAGAAAACCTTCTGGAAAGGAGGCTTACAAGAGGCTTATGGTATTTATAGGGGTGCCAGAGGAACTGAAGGATACTAAACCGATAGATATAAAGATAAAGAGCACGAAGGATGTATACTCGAAATATTCTACTGTCAGCGAGATATCCGGACTGCTTGGTTTCAAGATCAAATGAGTGAATAGATGGAAGAGGAAAAACAAGAAGGCAAAGAAAGTATTGAAGAGAAGAAAAAGAAACCGGCAGCGAAGCGTACGAGGAAGAGTCCCGCAAAGCAGAAGGAGGTCGTAAAGGTCAAGGTCATATTCACAAAGAGCAAGAGAAAGCGCAGCATAGCAAGAGCCTCTGCTGTGCCGGGAAGCGGCATTATAAGAGTAAACAGCATGCTGATAGGCACTATGCCAGAGGAGGTAAGGACGGAGATGCTTAAAGGTGTCTACATATCTGACGCTGCGAAGCAGATTGCAGGAGGGCTGGACATAAGCGTCAATATCCATGGCGGAGGAGTAAGCTCGCAGGCGCAGGCAGCAGCAGGAGCCATAGCAAGGGTTATAGCAGAGGTAGGCGGAGAGAGCATGAAGAGCATTATGATAGAGTACGACCGCAGGCTTATCAAGGATGACCCGAGGAGAGTTGAGCCGAAGAAATTCCTTGGACCGAAGGCTAGGGCAAGATTCCAGACCTCCTATAGGTGATTATATGATGATTCCAGTGAGATGTTTTACATGCGGCGCGGTGATAGCCAATAAGTGGGAAGAATACGACAGGCGCGTCAATAAGGAGCATGAGAACCCGGAAAAGGTATTTGAGGAACTTGGAATAAGGAGATATTGCTGCAAAAGGATGCTGCTCAGTAACATAGAGCTCATAGACGAGTTTCTTGGAAGCAGTAGGTAAGGTTATTATATTTGCTGTATGGAGAATTTAAACATGGGGCCGTCTGCTAGCTTGGTAGGCTACCGGCTTGGGGTGCTGGCGACCCGAGTTTGTCTTTATACGGGAATTCAAAAGTAAACCGCTGAAAATCTCGGCGGCCCCATAATGGTGTAACGATGGAAGAAGAATTGCTGATAAATCCGAACGATTACCTTAAGGCAGGCATACACATAGCGACAAAGGTAAAGAGCGCAGGTATGGCAAAGTTCATAATGAAAGTGAGAGAGGATGGACTTTACCTTCTTGACATAAAGTCGATAGACGCAAGGATAAGGGTAGCTGGCGCTATGATATCAAGGTATGAACCGAGAGACATTGTCGTCACAGCCTCGCGGCTCTATGCGATAACGGCCGCAAAGAGGTTCGCAGAGGTCATAGATGCGAGGTTCATACCTGGAAGGGTAACCCCGGGAATCTTCACAAATCCTTACAAAGAGGGTTTCTCTGAGATAAAGCTGCTTGTGATAAGCGATTCTAGGAACGAGAAACAGGGAATAAAGGAGGCAAGCACGGTCAATGTGCCTATAATAGCGCTGAACGATACAGACAACATAACGAAATATCTCGACCTGATAATACCTGTGAACAACAGGGGAAGGAGGGCGCTCGCTTATACTTATTATCTGCTGGCACGTGAGGTGCTTAAGAACAGGGGCACAATAAAGGGCAACGACGAATTCAAGTACACTCCTGATGACTTTGAGATAAAGATAGAGAAGAGGGAGGAGAAGCGCGAGCAGAACTACGATGCTGAAAAGGCGGAAGCGGACAAGCCGAAAGAGGAGGAGGCGACGGTTCAGGAAAGCTCAGAGGCTAAGGTAGAAAACGCTTGACACGATGAATATCAGGATTGCTGCGGTCATTGCCGCAAGGCTCAGGTTTCGGGAGAGCCTGTATCGCCTCTTTGCGCCCTTTGTGAAGTATATGCGCATATTGTACACAAGAATAATGTCAACAATCAGTATAGGGATGAGATACAGCGCGTTCCCTTTGAACGGAAACATGAAAAAGAACATGAACAGGCTTAAGAATATAGAAACAGTATAGAGAGCGGCTGCAAGCAGGTTTGCGCCTCGTTCGCCGGCATAGTGGATGACGTTCCTTATTTTCCTGACCCCTTTGTCGCCTTCCGCATCCCTTACCATCCCATGTATCTCTCGCCCAAGCCCGCTTAGGAACACGATCAGGCTTATCAGCAATATGTTCGGATTGAGGGTATTCGTTATTATGTAGTTGCCGTATATGAATGGAATCGCCATGCTGAATGCGATATATGCGTTGCCTATGATTACGACTTCCTTGAGCTTATAGCTGTAGAAGTAAGCTGCAGCCGCGAAGAGCAAAGTGATGAGGAAGACGTATGGGTTTATCAGGATGCTTGCGATTATGCCGAAGGTGGTAGTGAGCAGGTATATGTATATCGCCTCGGCCTTGGTGAACGTGTGATCTACAAGAGGCCTGTTCAGGAATCCGTTCTTCCTGTCTACTCCGACATCGAAGTAGTCGTTTATCGCGAAGGCGCCCATGCTGACTAGCACAGGAGGGAAGAGGGCAAGCACGAAAAGGGGGATGGTTATTCTGAATCCGAGGATAATCTCAGCAGCAATGACGGCGAATGCGAGCATTGCGCTGTGCTCGGCCCTAGTAAGCCTAAAGAAACCGGAGATGCGGCTTTTGCGATTTAGGTGTTTCAATTACATTCACCGAGAACATAAGAAGATCAGCAAGAAGGTTAATAAATATTGATTCTTAATAAAAGTATGCGAAAGCGCAGGAAAGTGAAAAACAGCTCAGCACAGACGGCGCTGGAATTCGTTACAACGTATGGTTGGGCGATACTTATAATTGCAATAGTGATAGCGCTTCTTGCAGTCTACGCAGGTCCGAGAGTCAACGCGTCAAAGATTCCGTTCCAGTGCAACATACAGCCCGGGATTCCATGCACAGGAGCGACTATGCTGGGTTACAACTCGAGCGTGGGCGGGCTCAGATATTTCATTTCAATAACGAACAATCTGGGAACGCCGATTAAGTTCGGAGCGGTTCCTATAAGGATAAGCGTTTCAAACATAGGTTCTTCTGGAACCTCCACACACACAGGAACCTGTAGGCCTGGAACGCTCTATCAGGGAGGAATCGCAATATGCAATGTCACTATACCAGGAAGCATAGAGCCTTCCATAGGATCTGACATAAGAGTCAATTTCAACATATCATATTCGATATGCCAGAGCGGCGTATGCACAGGGAATTACATAGCGACGGGACAATCACTTCAGGAGTTGAGCGCAGCAAACATCTCTTTCTACACTCTTACCTTCGATACATCACCCTCTTCAGGAGGCAACATATACATGCAGGGAGTAAAGTACTCGAATGGAGATACAGTGCTGCTTAACAAAGGAAACTACATAGTATACGCCTCGCCGAATTATGGAGACGTGTTCACCGGATGGACAGTAAGCGGAGGAACGCTTAGCTCACTGACTTCTGAGGAAGCCACATTATCTCTGGCTGGAAATGCGATAGTGACGGCTGGGTTTGCGAAAGGAACGGTCTCAACAATACCTGTATTTTTCACGACTTCGACAGTCAGCACGACCACGACAACTTCGTTAGCGTCTTCATCGTCCACAACCCTTGTCTCTTCATCATCATCAACAACCCTTGTCTCTTCATCGTCATCATCAACAACCCTGCTCTCCTCATCGTCCACAACCCTTGTCTCTTCATCATCAACAACCCTGCTCTCCTCATCGTCCACAACCCTTGTCTCTTCATCTTCCACGACTCTAGTTTCCTCATCATCAACAACCCTTGTCTCTTCATCTTCATCGTCCACTACAACCACCACAACAACCACCACCACCCTTCCAACATGCGCGCCTGAGAAACCTGGGACGTTTGAGGAGAAAGATTCGGGTTGCACTGATATTGACTAACGTGACACTCTTGCCAAAAAGAGGTTCGATTAAGAAAAAAAGTTCGGCTCTTTGAAAAAAGCGTGGAGAGAAAGGGCTAAATATTACTATTGCATGTATAATTCGATTATATGTCTGGAGGAGGAAACAAAAATATTCTGATAATCAGCATGGAAATTGTAGTAATAATTGTCATAATTGCTGGAATTGTCTGGATAATGAACCGAACTTCATCTATCCCACCGCGATATACTACGATTACAGCTCCGGCGTCGACAACTCCGCCTGCCAAGTTAACTACTATACCAATCACAATAATAAATCAGGGCAATGTCTGGGTTACAAACTTTAACGGCAGCAACGTTACAGAGCTATCCGGCTCTGGTTCCATCATAGGCACATACAGGGTAGGCAATGGACCTTATGGCATCGCCATATCCCCAAACGGTAATGTCTGGGTTACAAACTTTAATGGCAACAACGTTACAGAGCTATCCGGCTCTGGTTCCATCATAGGCACATACAGGGTAGGCAATGGACCTTATGGCATCGCCATATCCCCAAACGGTAATGTCTGGGTTACAAACTTTAATGGCAACAACGTTACAGAGCTATCCGGCTCTGGTTCCATCATAGGCACGTACGGCGCAGGTGGAGAACCTGGACCCATCGCCATATCCCCGAATGGCAATGTTTGGGTTGCTGACGGGGTCGGTAACAACGTTACAGAGCTATCCAGTTCCGGTTCCATCATAGGCGCATACAGCGCAGGTGGCGCGCCTGGCGGCATCGCCATAGCCCCGAACGGTAATGTCTGGGTTACGGACTTTGTCAACAGCAACGTCAGAGAGCTCTCCAGCTCTGGTTCCATCATAGGCACATACAGCGCCGGCAGTGGATCCTATGGCATCGCCATAGCCCCAGACGGTAATGTCTGGGTTACAAACTTTAAGGGCAACAACGTCACAGAACTATCCAGCTCTGGGTCCATCATAGGCACATATAGGGTAGGCAATGGACCATCTGGGATCGCCATATCCCCGAATGGCAATGTTTGGGTTACAAACTTTAATGGCAACAACGTTACAGAGCTATCCGGCTCTGGTTCCATCATAGGCACATATAGGGTAGGCAATGGACCTTATGGCATCGCCATAGAAAGGAATTGAATGAGATTAGGGTGGATAAAGTTAGTTGTATGATCAATGGATATACTATCTTCCAAAGATGGAAATTTGACTGGAGCAGCATGATTTATATGGTAGAAGGTTGGCATTTGAAATTATGGAATATTTCTACAAGGGATTTCCATAATAATGTAGAGTAGACTGTCGCGATTTAACTCGGCACAAAACGATTTATCAACTCCTTAATGGTAGGTATTAAAAAAGATATAAATATGAAAAAAGCCAATTGTATGTGATACGATGACTAGTAAAAGACAAAGATCGGCCCAATATAGAGTTGCAGAGCTGCTGGGTTGCCTAAGAACGGAAACCCCAGCTCTAAGCAAGGAGAACACGAAATTCGGATTTACCGGGGAAACGTTGGATGTAGATGGCAGAACACTTTACAGGATTGTTGCACTTAGGGATTTCGGTAAGATTAGAAAAGGGGAGATTGGGGGATTTATAGAAAACGAAGATAACCTTGATTTTAACTCTAATGCATGGATTGCCGATAATGCGCAGGCCGCAGAGTATTCGAGGGTTTCTGGCAATGCGATGGTCTCCGGCAATGTAAAGCTTTCTGGCAATACGAAACTTTCCGGCAATGTGGAGCTTTCTGGCGAGATACAGCTTTCCGAGTATATGGGGCATAACTTCAGTACTACCGAGCAGGTAAAATGGTATATAACTGATAGAGTTAAGGACGACAAGAGAGCTGCAAAGAGGATACAGGAGATAAACGTATTTCTTTCAAAGCTTCGTCAGTGACGCTGGAGGAGAGCTCTTCGCTCACAATCTTGATTTATCGGATCTGGCGGGATTTCCAGACATAAGCTTGACGCTTTGGCCTTTTGAACCCGCAACCATCTGGTTCGAAGCCAGACGCGCTATCCAAGTTGCGCCACAGATCCTTACTGCATTCTCACGATAAAGTATTAATCGTTTGCTGAGGCGAATGCCATCAGGCTTGATTGCCTGATCCTGTCCATAGTGCTCCATCTAGTCCTCAGATGCTCTGAAAAGGTTGTATTCCTAAGGTTTTTCCTTATGACTTCTATCGTCCTCGAATCTGAGGGATAACCAGAACCTATCTTAAATCTAAGCTTCCGCTCTAGTGCCTTTATCTCCCTGTCTCTTATCGTCTTTGCTATTATACTCGCTGCTGAAACTACAGGGTATCTGGCATCCGCTTTGTGCTCAGAAATTACCTTGACCGCTTTCTCGTACTCCTTGCTTCTTCTGCTTCCAACGTATATCTGCCTTCTGCATAACTCCTTTACCCTTATCCCGAAGCGTTCTTGTATGACGTCTGGGGAATCCAGATACACCTTATCGACTGACTTAAGCTGGTCGATAAGTTTAGCAAAATGCACAGCTTCAAGTTCGTTAAGCGATATCCTTTTCGACATCGCCTCGTTTATCTCTTCGGGCTGTATCTTAGAGACAAGTATCTCGGGGCATATCTTTTGGATTTCGCTGTATAGCTTTATCCTCCTCTCCTTGGTAAGCATCTTTGAGTCACGCACCCCTATGCTGGAAAGTCTTCGCTCCGAACTTTTCTTAACCGCCACAACTGCCACGACAAGAGGCCCTACAACTGCGCCCCTGCCTGCCTCGTCTCCCCCACCAAGGATTATAGAACCATCCCTTTAATCTACAGGGATTTTCTATCCACCACTATGTAGTCGTTTACCGCTAGCACAGCTGTGTAAGGAACCTTTAGGCTGCCGCTCTCCTGCTTCAATTTGTTGGCGAGGGTGCTGTCCGGGTTAGGTTCTACAACAAACGCATTTATCTTTCCTGTCACAGGACTTATATCCGCGTCAACAAATCTGCCAACTTCGTACCCGTCGCTGGTCACTATCTTCTTTCCCACAAGCTGTCGCCCGATTATGAATTTTACCATCTTAACACCTTTTTCTTAATATTAATGCCAGCAATTACTTTATAATTCTTCTCATCTCGTTTTTTCTCTGGTAGCCAATTATTTATTACAGCGTTTGGTTTAAAGAGCTTCGTATAGAAAGAGTAGAGGAAAGAATAGGGGATTTGAGGCAATCTAGCGCCCTACTAGAAAGATTTTGTTTGTTATGCCGTGCCTAATTCTCCTCACAACATTCTTGTTCTCCAAGTTTTTTATTATCCGGTGAACCTTTACCTTCGAGTATCCGCTCATCCCCACCAAATCCGACTGCAGTATTTGCCCGTTATGCTCTTTTATTATTTCGAAGAGGTTGCGTTCTCCCGAGGTTAACATGTTTCTTACAATTGCATTTTTCTGTTGTGTCGACCTTGCCTTGTCTTCTGATCTAATTCTTCCCGTATGAAGCCTCTTGTCAAGCCCGAAAAGCATATTGCCTGACATGAGCAGCAGGGAACCACCAACCAACGGCATAATAAAATTGAACGCTATTCCTATGACATTTATGCTTAGATCCCTTATAGAGGTTATTTGGTAATAACCTTTTAGAAAAGCGATAAACATGACAGCTCCCTTTATTATCGCTGCAAAAACCAGTATCGCGCCTACAGACGCCACTATTACCGCAAACCAATAATTCTTTCTGTCTTCCTGACTTCCAAGCATAGATATAATTATCATTATAGCTTTAAATTGTTATGTGGAGGCTATGTCAGCGATAATAAAACAGAAACAGGCAAAGATAATAGGGATTGTGAAAAAAGCGACAGAGGGGGTTAGTGTATCTGGTGTCTCTAAGGCATCAGGTGTTACTTACGTCCATGTCTGCAACTTTATAAATGAATGCGAGAGGCTTGGTATATTCAAGTCGGAGAGGAAGGGAAAGACAAAGATTGTGACCTTAACCGAAAAGGGAAAGTTAGTAGCGGATATGGTTGCTGGGATAGAGGAAGCAGTAGGCAGTTCGACCCGGCCCATTTCTGAGGGTAGTGAACAGAGCCCATAGTCTTATATTTATAACCTTATTATCGGGGTCGCGTTCGGCATCCCTATGTTCTGCAGTAAACGTTCTGGATTGTCATAATAATCTTGAACCGATTCGCTTATCTCGCCGATTGTCCTCTTTCCGTTCTCGTCCAACTTCGCTAGGATCAAAGCCCTTAGATGTTCCTCGGCGATTATCTCTGATGGATCTGCCCCTATCGCCTTTGAGAGCGAATCCCTGTACGAAACGCTTGGCAGCATGTCCGAAGACTTTTTGGTTCTGTAATCATATCTGTATAAATCTGAGAGAAGTATCTGGGATTCCCTGCCTGACACTTCGGATATCTGTATGATCTTTCTGGCAAGGCGGCTGCCGACCTTTACTCTCGATAATATCGCAATGGCATCTATGACTGATATGATGTCTTCAGGCACGCTCATCGGTGAGTGGGTAAGCCTGTTTATCACGTCTCTTGCAGATGAGGCGTGTATGGTGCATACCGACATCTTACCTATGTTCATAGCTGATACCATATCCTGCGCCTCGGCGCCTCTCACTTCTCCTATCACTATAGCGTCAGCCCTCATTCTCATCGCTGCCTTTATGAGCTCGCGCAGGTCCATCCCCTCGTTAGTCTCCAGATTCACGCTGTTCTCGAACAACGAGGTGTTGAGCTCGTATGTGTCTTCTATGGTAACAATTCGCATATCAGGCCTGAAGAACGAGAGCAAGGAGTTCAGAAGCGTGGTCTTCCCAGATGCGGCTATTCCCCCAAGCATAATGTTCGCGGGCCTTATCCTGAATCCGTCAAGGTACAGCCACATCCTTGCCGCCATGTTATAGTCGAGTTCTCCAAGGTTCACAAGGTCGAGTATGCTCAATGGCTTCCCACTGAAGTTCCTGATCGTGATGTCGTAGCCTTTAGGGGAATAAACGATGCTCGCCCTGTTCTTTGTAGGAAGGTGCACATCCATGATGTTTCCAGCTGCAGCTTCGTTGGTCGCATAAAGCTTTAGTTTCTTTACCAGAACGTCTAGACCGTCTTCATCAAACCTTATGTCATTGACTTTCTCGTATCCCTTCTGTGCATCATATACGAATACGTTGTTCACATTGTTGACCATTATATCTTCTATGTTCCCCATCTTCATGAACGTGCCGAGATTGCCTATATCGTTTATATCATCTAATATCATCTTTACCTCGGCTTCTGTAATTCTGGGATCTATCCCTTTTAGCGTATCGGATAATATGAAAAGCTTCTTCTCTTCGGTTAGGTTGACAAACTTCCCTTTAAGAAGATCTAATGCTTTAACCTCCGCTTCATAAAGCCTTGTGTCCATACCCATTACCAATACCGTATATAGAAACTATTGCTACTCTTATATATTTTTCTGTAGGTGTAGTTTTTGGTGTTGCGCGTAGATTATTGTGTCTGCTCAAGAATAACGAGACGTGTATTACAAAGTTTGCTGTAGCGGCTTTGCTCAAGATGCCGGGATTACCGCATCAAGTATAATGTTCGGATCATACTTTATTATAGAGTCGTACGATTCTCCATTGCAGAAAAAGGCGATTGGCACGCCGGTTATGTCAGCAATCGATATTGCGTTGCCCCCTTTAGCATCGCAATCTAATTTTGTGAGTATTATGCAGTCTATCTTTATCGATTTCTGAAGCTCGGATATCTGCCTTGATATTGCGTTGCCCGCTGTGCTCTCTCCGATAAAAATCGTTATGTCGGGCTTCGATACCCTAACCATCTTTTGTACCTCCATTATGAGGTTCTTGTTGGTTTCCTGCCTTCCTGCAGTGTCTATAAGAGCCACATCTATACGATGTGCGCGCGCATATTCTATCGTATCGTATGCCACGCTTGCCGGGTCTGCTCCGTATCCGCTCTTTATGACCGGAACCCCTACGCTCTTCCCGTGGTGTTCTGTCTGCTCTATTGCTGCTGCCCTAAATGTATCGCTTGCAGATATCGCAACGCTGAACCCGCTGCGCTTCAGCAGATAGGCGACCTTCGCTATCGTCGTTGTCTTCCCAGTCCCGTTTGGCCCGATGAATAGTATCCTTGATGAAGACCCCGAAGCCTTGCTGCTCCTTGCCATTTCTATGATATCTGGGCTTTTGCCTGCGCTTTCCAATACACCCAATAACGCAGTCCTCATGTCTGTGTTTATTTCTTTCCGTATGTTCTTGTAATCAAATCTGTCTGACTTCAGCTTAGCTTTTAACGATTCTGAGAATTTCTCTGCTGTCTCGTGTGCCACATCGGACTGAAGCATCGTTATCTCTATGTCCTGGGCGAGGTCGTTTATCTCTGACTCGTTAAGAGAAACATTCTTGAGTAGAGCACCTTTAATCTTAGTGGTTATAGAGAGCCTGATGTTGCTGCTTACCGCAGGTTTGGACTTTTGTTGGTCTGGGGACTGTGCTTCAACGCTTTTTGTTTTGCTGTCTAGCGAACCCTGCGATTTACCTTCTGATCCTGCACTGGCAAACGCGGGTCTGTCTGGTACTGGATAATCTCTGGGTTGATGTATTTTCCGGTCTTCTTCTGATTCCGGGCCGTTTTGTTGCTGTTTGGCAAGAGTCGAATCTGGCTCTTGTATGGCCTCTTCCTCCTTCTTGTTTATAAATGAGTTTACAACCCCAGATATCTTTTTCTTAAGCAGATCAAACATTTGCTTACCTTGAAATACAATCTATTATTGTCTTTAGTATTATATATCCATCCCTAAACGTCTTGAGATTGCTTTCCCCGCTAATCCTTATCTTCTCAAAACTTGGTATCTCTATTATATTAAGATTGGATTTCTTTGCCATTATGCTTATCTCGGTCTCTATGCCAAAGCCTTCCGATTTGAGGTTTAATTTCTTTAATACATCCTTCCTGAAAGCCCGATAACCGTAACACAGGTCTGTATAGTTTGCATTGTATAAGAGATTGACAAGGAAGACAAAGAACTTGTTACCCATGCGCCTTATTTGGGATATATCCTCGCTGCCCCCTCCCGCTATAAACCTCGATCCCATACATATGTCATATCCTATGTCTATGGCCGACATCATCAGATTTATCTCCTCTGGCCTATTTGACATGTCTGCATCTATCGACACTATTATCTTTCCTTTAGACGCAGCAAACCCTAAGCGAAGCGCTAGCCCTTTTCCGTGTTTTGACCTGATGATCTTTGCACCGGCTGCCTTCGCGTATTCTATTGTCCGGTCTGACGAGTAGCTGTCCGAGACTATTATCTCGTAGTCTTTAAATGTGACTCGCTTTTTTATAGCGGTGATTGTTTTTCTTATGTTTTTTTCCTCGTTGAGAGTGGGTATGACTATACTTATCCGCGGATTTCTATTTTGCATTTTACTTACCTTTTCGCCTGTTTCTGTATAACGACAGTAATATCAATATTACAATGATCGCTATCAGCGCAATAACTCCGTATATGATAACCGGTCCTAACCCAGATCCGGATATTGGAGCCTCCTTGAAGACAAACGTGTATGGATTCGTAGAATAATGCATGCCTCCCGAAAGATACGAGGCGTAGAAACCCATGCTAAACGAGCCGTTAATTGATGATGCGCCTATTGGTTTTATCGTGAAGTTCTCCATGATTGTCGACTTTGGGGGTATTGTGATATTCACAAAAGATGGAGAGACATTGAAATCGAATGGATAAAAGGCAAAGAGGTCTGCGCTTATAGGCGTGCCGCCGAAGTTGCTCAGATTTATTTTTACGGCATCGAGACCATAACCCACGCTTTTGACTGAAACATTTGTTATGAATATGCTTGACGCATCTTCCCTGTATATGTAATAAAAGCAGGGGAAGACTGAGAATAGCGTATGGCTGCTTTGCGCATACTCATAATTGAAGGTTCCCACATATGCGCCGGGAGTTGAAAGGTTTGATAACTGAAATGTAATCGGTATCGAACCCTGCTTTGTATATGTAAGATTGATAAGCCGGTTTGCTGTAGTGGCGCCGCTTATATTTATGTATAACTGTCCTGACGGATTGTAGTTTCCAGTGCTGGTAAGATTGAATACCAGTGTGTTGGAAGTGTTGGTTATTATCTGGCCATTGGGACACGAGCCTGTCAGACTCACAGTATATGCGGCGTTCCCTGACCCGAGCATGGACATGAAAACCATGATAAGCATAACATATAGGTATTTCATTCGATTCACTTTCAGAGGTAGATAATGTTTCTTACTGATAGCATTATAGTTCTCTTCAGAAAAGTATAAATAACAGAATCTGTTAGTTATTACTAATGAAGAACTTTAATAGGTTTGCGGGACTAGCGCTCACTGCTCTGAAGAGCAACTTCGGGCAGCTTGACAAACCCTACAAGCTCAATTTTGCTGTCACTTACTGGTGCCAAAGCAGGTGCCTTACTTGCAATATATGGCAGATGAAACCAAAGGACGAACTCAGAATAGACGAGATAGCGGAGTTCGCGAAGAAGAACAATAGCTTTAGGTGGTTGGAACTTACGGGAGGGGAGCCCTTCCTGAGGAGCGATATAGTTAACATAGCGGAAGAGTTCTACAACAGCTGTAAGAGATTGTATATGCTCACAATACCGACTAATTCGCTATGCGACCGCTCCATGGTCGAAAGAAAGATAAGGAAGATGCTTGATTTGGGAATACCGAGATTAATAATCACAGTAAGCCTTGACGGCCATAAAGAATTTGAGGATAGGATACGCGGCGTTACGGGTAATTACGAAAAAGCGATAAGCATGTTTGACATGATTCACAACCTTAAGAATGAATATGGTAACATCGAGGGTTTTTTTGGTTACACGATAAGCAGGTTTAATCAGGGGGAGCTTGGAAAGAGCATCGCTTCTGTGATTGCCGACCTTCCGTATGTCACTCCAAACGATTTCCATGTGAATATGGGCCAGGTCTCCTCGAACTACTATGGAAACAGCGGGATGGAGATAAGAGTGAATAATACAGATATAATAAACGATATAGAATCACTGCTTAAGATGAGAAAAAGGAGTTATAGCGGGATGCATGCTGTTGAAACCTCTTTTCTGAAAAAGCTGCTCTATTATGCCAAGACAGGAAATCCCCCTCTCCGCAGCAGAAGCTTAGACGCCTCGCTGTTCCTGGACAGCTTTGGGAATGTGTATCCATCGATAATGTGGGACAGGAAGCTATGCAACATACGCGAAACAGATTACGATCTGGCAAAAGTGTGGAGATCGGAGGAGGCGAACAGAATTAGGAAGGATATAATCGATGGGAATGAACCAAAGCATTGGACCGCCTGCGAAGCTTACCAGTCGATAGTCGGAGATATAACAAGCATGATGTGACATCCTCCCGCCCATAAGCAGTGTTGGGGTTCCCGCCCGCTTTGTTAAGCTTCAATGATTTTCTTAATGCCTTCACTTACCGCCTTCCAATTTTGCTCAGAGTGCGCCTTTCCCTCTTTAGTATTATTTGTCTGTATGATTGTGAGTTTTGTAGCTTTTAGCCCTCTGGTAATTCTATATGTTACTTTTTTGTAGTTCTCTGGTGTGTCTGGAAGTCCTGACATGCTACTCCAGTATGTATATTCCAGCAGCTTCCCATGTTCAACTTTCAAGATTTTCCCCTTATCCTCGTATTTTTTACCTTTCCATACGCCCATCCATTTTATATCGCTGCCAACTTTCCAATCGGTGACAGTATCTGTCCCGAAAAGGTATTTCTTGATTAGCTCAGGATCTGTGAGTACATTCCACACTTTAGAAGGAGATGCATTAAGCATTATTGAAACTTCCACCACGTAATCTTTTCCCATGTACTCACTTTATTTGTTTACTATAGTATGTGTAAATATGTTTATATATTGAAATGCCCATAAGCGTTTGGTTGATGGAATGGTTGAAGGAAAAGATTTAGTAAACGATTATTTGCAAGCGAAGTTTGGAATAGTAGGTGCTTCCATGTTTGATAAAATCTTAGCTATTGAGTACAGAGAACATCAACCATCGGTTACAAGAAATGCCACGGAGACAAAGGAATTTGCAGTAAGACTTAAGGAAGCATTTCCTAACCAGTCTTTCAGAGTCGAGGATAAAATAGTAAAAGATGATAAAGTAGTATTTCGCTACGAGTGGCACGGGATCCAGACAGGCAGGTTTATGGACTGGGTTGCTAGCAATAAAGATATCAAAACACACGGCATTATTATTGCAAGGGTTTCTGCTGACAGAATAGCCGAGCTATGGGAAGAGTGGGATTTTGCGGGCTTCTTGAGACAAGTAAACAAGTAAAGATCTACACTTACACTTCAAAACCAAGAAGCAAATACCGCATGCAGTATCCATAATCATAGATAATTTTATATCGCTTTCCTACATGATGCCGCAGGTATGAACCAATGCAATAGCCTAGCCTCTTTTTCTTGATAAAACTTCTTTTGGCAAGTTGACCGCAGGGAACTTCTGCCGAAAAGAAGTTTTTGCAACCCTCGCATTCTTGGCTGACCTTCTTCCCAAGAAGGTCGAAGCGTAAACCCAAGAGGAGGAGAGCGAGGCGAGGAATGAATTGGGTTAGAGCTTCTGCAACACCACAAGAACTAACCTTCACAATCGCTTTCTGCGTCCCTTTAAACTGTCCTTCCTCGTAAACATAAATGGGGAGCCGGAGATTTGGACTCCGATTACTAGCTCCCAAAGCTAGCAGTCTACCAGGTTAGCGTAGCTCCCCCTCCATTGATTATAAGGATTACAATAAATACCTTTTCTTGCAGAATATATTCGATACTTATTTTGTGGTTTTATGCAAGATCGGAA
>JAJYTZ010000029.1 GCA_021792775.1 Microcaldota archaeon | reverse complement strand
GCATTCAAGTTATGTAGTGCCGAAAACATCTGCACAGGCGCAGCGCAGCTTAGCTCCTTCGGCAGCCCTCCTATGCTGTTATCATCAGACCAGTTGCCCTCCGGATGCACCGTCATTGCTGGTACCTTCGCAGCGCTAAAATGAGAATATAGAAACACAAAGCAGTCTGTATCGAACTCGGCATCAAGGAAATCAGCATGCGTTGCATCTCCTCTTATTTCAACAAGAGTCTTATCTCCAGAGACGAACGTGACTGTGCTACCCGTCTCAGCATCTCTCTCAAATCCGAATTCTCTGATTAGTTCGGTTCCAATGCTGTTCGATATCCGGTTATCCCTGGAATATACAAGTATCATTCGACCAATGATAGACAGAAAAAGATTAATAATATGGCTCATACTTATGTCTGATGGCGCTTTACGACTATCTAGCGGTACTGTTCTTCTCTGCTTTTGCAATTTTCATTGGCGGCTCTTTCATACTCGCATCAAAGATGATAGGAAAAAGCAGGACAACAAACGAGATAAAGTCTTCTCCGTACGAGAGCGCGGAGCATAGCGTCGGAAGGTCGAGGGATATAGATACAGAGTACATGCCCTTTTTCATGATATTCCTGCCTTTTGAGGTTGTTGGGGTTGTGATGCTTCTATGGGGAATAGGCGCGAAACAGATGCCGTATGCGGCGAACATAGAGATGCTTGGCGTTTTGCTCTCCGCAGCGTTGCTCTCTGTTTTGGGATACAAGTTGATAACAGATGGCAGAAGATGAGAATGCTTTATTACATGGCGATGTTCCTTACACCCCAGAACAGTTCATAAACGCCGAAAAAGAGATGAGCTATCTTACTCAGAAATCCCTCCAAAGGTCCAAACTCTCTGGAAATGTGATGTTCACTAAAATGAGCGAGATAACTAAACTCGCAGCCAAACCAATAAGGGATTGGAGCAGGACAAACTCGCTCTGGCCTCTTCAATTCGGACTTGCCTGCTGTGCGATAGAGCTTATGGCGTTCGGCTCTCCCAGGATAGACGCAGAACGCAAAGGATATCTTCTATTTAGGGCGACTCCCCGCCAGTGCGACGTGATGATTGTGGCAGGATGGGTAACAAAATCCATGGCACCGAGAATCAAAAGGCTTTACGAGCAGATGGCCGAACCGCGCTACGTCATATCATTCGGGGAATGCGCAACTTCCGGAGGCCCATGGTATGAGAGCTACAATATAATGCACGGGATAGACCAGATACTGCCAGTGGATATCTACGCGATTGGCTGCCCACCACGACCGGAGAACCTGTTCGCAGCACTGATAAAACTTCAGGATAAGATAAAGGGTAATACAAATGGAGATTCAGAGAGAAGCATTAGCGAAAACATTAAACGAAATGAGATCTAAGGGATTCGACTACCTAAAATTTATCACCGCTGTCGAATATCCGGATCGCCTTCAGATAATATACATGTTCGCCAACCTAAAGACCGCAGAGACGCTGAGCGTAGAGCTAAATCTCAAGAAAACAGATGCCGACCTATGGGTCGATAGTATCATAAAGGAATTCCCTTCCGCAAACTGGTACGAGCGCGAAATTTCCGAGATGTTTGGAATAACAATCAAGGGCAGAAGCGCAAAGCGCCTGCTCTTAGAGAATTGGAACGGCACCGACCCCCCTCTCAGAAAAAGTTTTGTCTGGGGGAAGGAATACAAAAAGGTGGAATAATGCCAATGACAAGAATTAACGTAGGGCCTGTACATCCAAGCACACACGGCGTCCTCCATTTCGTAGTCGACCTTGATGGCGACACAATACACCATATAGAGACGCATGTGGGTTTCCTGCACAGGGGAGTCGAGAAGCTCTGCGAGACCCGCATGTATATGCAAATTCCATCGTATATGGAGAAGCTCGATTATCTTGCGCCTCTCGCATGGGACGATCTCTATGTTAATACGGTAGAGAAGGCGCTCGGGCTGGAGGTAAAAGAGACAGCAAAGTACGCAAGGATGATACTTCTGGAATTTCAGAGAATAGCCAGCCATCTGGTCTTTCTCGGTACCCTATCAAACGACATGGGGCAGATGTTCACCACATTTATGTGGTCCTTCAGGGAGAGAGACTCTATACTGAGGTTTCTTGAAGATGTGTCTGGGGGAAGGATGTTTTATGTTAACATAAGGCTCACCGGCCTCAACAGGAAACTGCCGCCCGACTTCAAGGAACGCGCATACGCACTGACAGACTCGCTAGAGACAAAGATAAGGGGGTACAGGGAGATGATGGAGTCAAACCCTGTATTCGCAGAAAGGACGAGAGGCGTCGGGAGAATAACCTCCAGACAGGCAATCGAATATGGGGTGTCGGGACACGTCTTGCGCGCCTCTGGGATAGAATACGACATCAGGAAATCAAACCCTTATTATGAGTACTCGAAAGTGAAGTTTAGGGTATGCACGGAAACCGCTGGCGACGCATTTGCAAGGTACAAGGTACGATACAACGAGATATTCGAGAGCATATCCATAATAAGGCAGGCGCTCGATATGATGCCTGACGATAACAACGTGGAAGGCATGCCGATAAAGCTCATATCCCCCCAGGCAAAGCCAGACATAGTAATTAATAATTCTGAGATGCCAAGAGGAGAAGGGATAATATACCTTGTCCCTGACAAGCAGCGCCCATACCGGATATACTTCCGCTCAGGCACGTATACCAACATAGCAATGCTGGAGCACATATGCAAGGGGATAAAGTATGCGGACTTCTTTGCCATATTAGGAAGTATGGACCTTGTCGCTGCTGACATTGATAAGTGATTTGATGGAGCGAAACGAAATGGAGGAAAAGACAATCGAATACCAGAGGATAAGCGAACAGCTGCAGTCGCTGGCCGCGCAGAAGGACAGGATGGCGTTGCAGAAAGGCGAGTATAAGAACGCAGAAGGGGAGATAGCAAAGGCGAAAGGGAAGGTGTTTTCCGCAGTAGGGTCGGTAATTGTTGAAGTATCAAGAGAGGATGCTGCAAGCACCATAAAAGAAAAGATGGAGATAATCGAACTGCGCCTCAATGCGATAAACCGCCAGATAAACGAGTTTTCGGAAAAGGAGAAGAAGATGAGGGCGGAACTGGAGAGCATGCTGAAGGATAACCAAGCGTAAGCGCGATTCGATGGGGAAGATAGACATATCCGGACTGAAAGAGAAGCTAGAGGCGTGCCGCAACGCAAAAGCCGCTCTCGTCTCACACTCAATAGGAGATGCGGATTTTATCGGTTCTGCAATCGCCCTGTCGGAGTACATGCCAAACTCTAAGATAGTGGTGCAGGACAAGCTGTCTGCCAAGGTGGAAAACATACTGAGGGCTAACGGATTTGACACCAACTTTCCGAATGGCATTGCCGATGCCGATATGGTAATAATGCTCGATGTTAACGATTTTGGAGGATGCGGCGCTCTTGCAGCTGAACTATCAAGCACAAACAAGGAGATACTTATCATAGACCATCATTATCCAAAAGAGGCAGAAGGCGAAAATGTCACAGTCTTCGATGACGAGCATTATTCCTCCACGTCAAACATAATATACCTGGCATTGAAGGAGATCGGAGCGCCACCATCAGCCCGCGCAGCCAAAATGCTGCTCATCGGAATAATATCCGATTCAGCAGAGCTGATAAACTCCACTCCCGCCACATTTCTGGACATATCAGAGATATTGGAGATGACCGGCCTGGATTACGCAACGATATCGAATGAGATATCATACACCCTAAAGCCAAAGGAACGCATCGATGTGATAAATAGCATCTGTTCGGCACAAAAAGAGACGATCGGCGGAGAACTTTTCGTATACGGGGAATCGAAACTACCTGCGCATATGACCGCAGATTTTGCGATAAAGATAGGTGCAGACATCGCCCTTTTCTATTCCTCGTACAAGGAAGAGATTTCTTTCTCTGCGAGGATGCATAACTCGACCGAGAAAAAATACAAAATCCACCTCGGCAAGATAATGAGCGAGATATCGGGGCGGATAGGTGGAAATGGCGGGGGCCATAGCTGTGCGGCTGGTTCTTATGGACCCAAAAAGGAAGGATACGCAGATTTCATATCTGGATTTAAGGAAAGCCTGGCCAAAAAGATTGTGATTCGATGAAGATAGGCATTGTATCAGACATGCACTTGGGGTATGAACGATTTCGGCAAGATGCATACGTACAGGCGAAGTGCGCTCTCGAGATGGCTTCCGAATCCTGCGACATGATACTTATCCCCGGAGACGTCTTCGATAGCAGGACTCCCTCTCCCGACGTTATAGCAGAAGGGATAAACCTCTTCAGGGAGATTTCGAAAAAGGACTGGAAAGCACGCGTATCCAGTTATGAATCAGACCGAGAGACGCATACCGACGTGCCAATAATTGCCGTTTCCGGCACGCACGAGCGAACCGCGGTAGGCAGAGACAATGCCCTGCGGCTTCTCGACCTCGCAGCTCTTCTTGTAGACACCAGCGAAGCGCGTACCATAGTACAGAAGGGCAAAGAGAAAGTCTCTGTTTATGGCCTCGGCGGGGTGTCGGAAGAACTTTTCAAGTCGAAAATCGAGGAACTCGGAATCAAACCCACACCTGGCGTTTTTAATATATTCATGTTCCACCAGTCTCTATACGAGATACTCCCATTCAACGACCAATATATGCATATCGACGAGCTCCCTGAAGGTTTCGACCTGTATGTAGACGGCCATCTCCATACGCAAACAGAGAAGGAAGTCCACGGAAAGAAGTTTCTGATACCGGGCAGCACTGTCATAACCCAGATGAAAGATGCGGAACAATCAAGCAAAGGCTTCATAATATTCGATACAGAAACATATTCGTATGAATTCATAGAGATAGGGTCAAGGCCTTTCGCGGTACGCAAGATAAGCGTCTCGGGAAAGAGTGGAGAGGAGATAAGGTCTGACTGCTCCTCCGAAATAGAATCGGTCATCAACACGTTCAAAGATGCGCCGATAGTGCGGATAAAACTCGAGGGAGAATTACGTCCTGGGATATCCAACAGCGACCTGAGCCTAAAAAACCTTACAGCAAAGTACTCCAAATCAGCCTTCATAGATATAGACTCGTCAAAGATTACCAACAAATCCATGGAAGAAGGGATAGAGTCCGTAAGGAGCAGCACGATACGCGGAGAGTCTGTAAAAGAAAGGGGCATGGATGTCCTTAACCAAGCTCTCGCCAGCCTCGGATTCAGTCTAAGCATCAAACCAGACGAACTCATGGACCTACTGACAAGCAACAGCAAGAAAGAGAAGTTTACTGATGAGATTCTCGAACGTCTTGACTCTGACTCTTCCTAGCAATCCTGCCTATCGTTCCATCTACCGCCTCCTTGTCCTTGATGTCTATTTTCTGTGTCAAGAACTCAAGATGTTTAGGATTACATCTTCTTTCCTTTGCGCGCACCGCAGTCAATATCCTGACAAAACCATCGCTCTCTATCGCGGTTATCACTGCCTTCTTTCCAGCATCTCTCCCGTACTTCTTGATGCATACCCTTCCAACTTCTAGTATCATAATATTCACGTCTTTTTGTCTTTCAGAGCCAAAGAGATGATGTTTACCGCTCCCTCAACGCTTATCTTCCCGGTATTTATCTGCAGGTCAAAATCGCTGTGCTCGTTTATGTCTATGTTATAAAACTTTTTAAAGCTCGCTATTGCGGAGCTGTCAGTGTCAGACACCCTTTTCTCCGCCCCTTCTTTCTCATTAAGCGATTCTCTTCCCATATACCTCTTTACCCTGACATCCATATCAGCATATATCCACACCCTCAAATCAGCGTCCTTTATGAGCCATGGGCTTAACCAAGTGCTCACGACGCAGTCCTCCTTTGATGCCATCTCTATGGTCTTCATATCAAAGTTCTTGGCAAATTCCTCATCCGTTGCATCTATAAATTTCGACAGGGTCGCGTTCCCTTCAAGGTACTCTTTGTAAGAGTTCTGTACGTGTTTTATCTTTAGTTTTGACGATAGCGCTTCCGATATTGCGGTCTTGCCAGAAGCGGTAAACCCGCTTATACAGATTTTCATCGTAATCCGATCAGTGTGCGACTAGCTGGAGCACATAAGCTCTGTATCTCGTACCTACATCATCCAGTTTTATCTCTCCCTGTTCTACCCTGCTTCCGAACTTTACCACTTCCGCCGAGCATCTGCTGCACAGAACCCCTCCGAACTGCCTACTGTTGGTCCTTCTGCTCTTGCCACCGCTGCTTCCTATCCCATTCAGCTCAACAAGGCATATCGCGCAAACATGCGGCGCATTTTTCGCCCTTCTGTAATGCACTACATTCTTACCCGTCCTGGTTACCTTCCTTGCCTTCTTATAGCTCCTTGATCTGTACATCGGTTTTGTCAAATAAACACCTACTTCGCAACGTTAACGTTGCCTTCAAGCATCTCCTCCTCTCTCGCCTCTTCCCTGCTCTTCTTTCTGTCATATAATGCTATCGATATACCTACAATCAAACCCAGTATAAACACAACAGCTATGAAAAGCTCCTTGTAACCCATCGGAAATATAAAGTTTATCACGTATTTCTGCCAAGAGCTGAGAAAGACCCCTATCAGCACATAGTATACCAGAAGAAGGGCCGGGAATATCACAATCATCGGCTTCATCGAGTTCTTCATGCTCTCGTTGAAATGAGGCATCATCTCCTTCTGCTTCGCCATAACGTGTTCATGCGGCGCATTGTTCTTCATCAGTTCCTTAAGCTCTTTGTTTATCTTGTTGAGCTTCCTCAGATCG
>JAJYTZ010000028.1 GCA_021792775.1 Microcaldota archaeon | reverse complement strand
GCATGGCTCGGTTGTCGGCCCTGCGAAGAGGCTCGTAAGGATAAAGAAGGCGATAAGGAATAGCAACACAAAGATAATAAAACCTAAATTGACGGGGTTCAGTTGAAATGGCGCTTAAGGTACTATCGAAAGAATGTAAAGAACAGAAAGAGATAGCGGAGCCGGAGAATCTGGATTATCCTTACAAACCATGGCTTATAAACAGGGCCGTGGTAGCGGAAAACACATGGAAACTCCAGCCACAAGGCCACTACCTGCTTGCAGGGATGCAGACAACTGCGGTGTATGTAGGCCAGATGCATAAATGGAGGTCAGGCAGGCATGTTGGGAGGGCGATAAGGCCGAGAGAGAAGTTAGCGGAAGGCGCACAGGGAAAGGTAAGAAGGATACCGAGCGCAACTACTGGAAAGAGGGCATCTCCCCATCTTATAGAAAAGAGACAGAAAGAAAGGATTAACAAAAAGGAGTACGCAAGTGCGCTATACAGCGCGATATCAAAAACCTTTAACGGCAAGAAAATCGTGATGGAAGATTCAGTTGAGTCGATAACAAAGGCAAAGGAGGTAAACAGCATACTGAAGACGCTCGGAGTCTGGAAGAAACCGACAAAGCGCACACGCGGCGGCATAAGGAGATCCTCCCGCATCAATAAATACGGCCACGTGGCAACAATAGTCATAAAAGGGGACAAAGGAATAAGCAGGGCCGCCAGAAACATACCAGGAATAGAGGTATGCGCGGTAGATAAGATATCTGTGGGGAAGCTGATGCCTGGTGGCAGCACAAAACCGATATCAATATGGACCGAGTCCGCCATAAAAGAGATAGATGGAATAGGGAAGAGAATAAGATTAGAGATGTGAGCGCATGAGTGTACTTTTATATCCAATAGCGACAGAAAAGGCGGTATCGCTAATAACGAAAAACAACACGATAACTTATGTGGTGTATAACAAAGCGAAGAAAACAGAGATAAAAAACGAATTTGAAAAGCTTTATAACGTTAAGGTGGAGAAAGTAAACATCGTTAACACGCCAAAGAACGAGAAGAAAGCTTACATAAAACTTGGAAAGGGACAGGAAGCCACAAACGTGGCCATGAAACTTAAACTAGTGTGAATACATGGGAAAGAAACTAAGGCAGCAAAGGAGAGGAAAGGGATCAAACGTCTACACAAAACATCCCGGAACCTTCGACGTATCGGTAAAGTACAATCTTCACAAAAAGGACATATATGCAGAGGTGGTGGGATTCGAGAACAGCACCGGCCATACTGCCCCTATAATGAATATGGTATATGAGGATTTCTCGGAGGGCGATATGATAGCTCCAGAGGGAATAACGATAGGCAGCAAGGTGCATGTAGGAGAAAAGCCCGTATACACTCTGGGCAGCGCCATGCCGGTATCACAAATACCTGAAGGAATACCGATATTCAACGTAGAGGCGAGGCCTGGAGATGGCGGAAAATATGTGAGAAGCGCAGGATCCTCAGCGAAGATATCAGGCAAGACAGACAAATATGTTTCTGTTGTCATGCCTTCCAAGAAAACAATCAACCTAAACCCCAAATGCATGGCACAACTTGGGGTAATAGCGTCAGGAGGGATGGACAGTCTGCCGTTGATGAAGGCGGGAAAAAGCCATTACATGTACCATGCATTAAACAGAACGTGGCCGAGAAACCGCGGAGTCAAGATGAGCCCTGTTGACCATCCGTTCGGAGGAAAACAGCACCACAAAGGGAAGAGCGCGTCCACTTCAAGAAACGCGCCGCCTGGAAGGAAGGTAGGGAACATAGCATCAAGGCGTACTGGAAGAAGAAAGAAGTGATGATTTGGCAGAGAGAATCGCATATAAGGGGAAGATGCCTGCAGAGCTAAAGGATCTTGAGATGAAGGAGTACCTGAAACTCATGAATTCAAGAGAAAGGCGCTTCATCAACAGGAATCCGATGCAGTACAAGAAACTGCTTGAGAAGATAGAAAAAGCAATAAAGGCGGGAAAAAGCAAGCCGATAAGGACTCATGCGCGCGATGCTGTGATACTTCCTTCATGGATAGGGATGACGTTTGCGGTGCACAACGGAAAGGAGTTCAAGGAGTTTGTGATAAATTCTAACATGCTAGGGCACAGGCTCGGCGAGTTCTCATACTCAACAAAGAGAGTGCAGCATTCAGCGCCGGGTATAAAGGCAACAAAGGGAAGTAAGTTCCTGGCAAATAAGTAAGGTGAGCAATTGAAATATTCGTTAAGCAAGGAGTTAAGGAGTCCGGATATGGTACTAGGACAGAAAACAAACATAAATGCAAGTTACAAGGATTTGTCTGCGGTCTGCGCAGCGATAAGATACAAACCATACGAGCAGGCGCTGTATGTATTAGAAAGCATAACAGAAGGAAATCCCATAGAATACAAGAGGCATAACAAGGGAATGGGCTCGCGTCCAGAGTTAGGAGGAAAGAAAGGAAGGACTCCTGCAAAATGCGCAAAAGAGGTAAGACAGGTATTAATAAATGCGGGAAGCAACGCGGCGAGCAAAGGTCTGGACAAGACATCGTTGTTCGTGGTGCATGCATGCGCAAACAAGATGTTCACTGCATCAAGGCGGCCGTCAAAAGGAAGGCAGTACGGATCGCCGTACGGCAGATACGGCTTTAACACAATGGCGCACAGCGACCTAGAGTTCTCGAAGGTGGAAATAGGGGTATCGCAGTCTCCAGAGAAGTTAAAACTGGGCAAGAGGACACACGAGATAATAAACACAAACAAGAAGCGCGCATCTCCTGCAGAACAGCTGAAGAGGGCATTGGAAGACAGGCAGAAAAACAAGAAACAGCCTGCCCAGAAGAAGCACCCGGAGATAAAAGGCGAGGTAAAGCCGAAGAAATACGACAAGGAGGGAGTTGAGATAAAGGATACTGTTCACGCAAACGAGGAGAAGACAAAAGAGGCAAAAAATGAAGCTAAGGAGACGCACATAGAGGAGGCGAAACAATGACGTCAGAGAAAAAATTCATAGAGGAATCAATCGTAAAGCTCAACATATCCACATTCATGGAAAGGTCCTTGTCAAAGGCAGGTTTCGCTAGGGTCGAGGTGCAAAGGACCCCTGTGCTGACAAGGATAACTGTGTATGTGCTGAAGCCTGGCAGGGTTATCGGTCGTTCGGGAAAAACCATAAACGAGCTCACAGAAAAGATATCAAAGACATTCAACATAAAGAACCCGCAGATAAACGTGGTTGAGATAGAAGATCCGATGCTGGAGCCCATGATAGTTGCGAAAGACATCGCATACAAGATAGAGAAATCGATAAACGCGAGGAAGATACTACAAAGGACGCTGAAAGACATACTCTTAAGGGGCGCGCTAGGCGCAGAGATAGTGATAAGCGGAAAAGTGGCTGCAAAAAGCGCGCGCAAGAAAAAGATAAGGAAGAGCATAGGATATATACCAAAGGTGGGCGACGTGATAAAGTTTGTAAGGGAAGGACACGCAACAGCCTATCCGAAACACGGGGCTATAGGCATAAAAGTAAGGATAGTCCCGCCAGGAACAAAGTTCCCTGACAGAGATATAAAGAAAATAGAAATACCAAGGGAGATATCTAACGCTTAGGTACTTTGATGTTTGATATAATACTGACGGCGATTGTGGCTTTCCTGACGTTTTTCGTACCAGGAGAGCTCCTATCGCTCGCATTATTAAGGAAGACAAAGCTCAATCTGTTCGAGATATCGGTAATAGGATTCATACTCGGGATGATCGCGCCAGCGACACTAACATGGCTGGAGTCGTACGGAATAAACTATATACACGCACTCTCATTCTCGTTGGGCCTGTTCGAAGCGAATGCAGTGATATTGTCGATAATAGGCTTTGTCTTATGCATACAGCAGGGAGTATTCAGCGCATGGAAGTTCTCACCAAGAAGTCCGTTCAGCAAAGAGGAGAAGGGAAGGATAAAGGCAGATGAATCCGCGCTTAAGGGCGAGGCGAGAAATACAAGGGAACAGCTAAGGAAGTTCGAATCGGCAAAGTCGATACTGGAAAGCCACATAAAACAGGAGGAAGAGCTGGAAAGGAGGCAGGAAAGCGAGATAGCAAGGGCATCATCGCTCACAGAAAAA
Source organism: Microcaldota archaeon (assembly GCA_021792775.1). Lineage (GTDB taxonomy): Archaea > Micrarchaeota > Micrarchaeia > Micrarchaeales > Micrarchaeaceae > JAJYXL01. The sequence continues at coordinate 3,249 of JAJYTZ010000028.1, read as the reverse complement.
GAGAAAGCGGCGCTGAGGGATGCGCACGCAAAGGAGCTTAACAGGATAATAAAGGACCACGAGCAGGAAGAATCGATGCTTCTTTCAAAGTTAGAGAAGGACTCTGAATACAGACCAAGGCAGGGTGGATTTAGTTTCGATATAAAACAGAACTGGCCATGGATCGCGCTTCTCCTGATAATGCTGGTCGGATTTTCGGTGATGGTGCTTTCCATAGCGGTTGCGCCGAACTACTTCGAATTCGATCCGTATTTCGACATGCTTGCGGCAAAATCAGTGCTGGTATTTGGACAGCAGTTCTACACATCGACATCTGCATGGCCTGTAGTGAGCACCGGCACAGTAATGAGGATACAGCCCCTCATACCATACATAGAGGCATACTGGTACTCGTTGGCAGGATTCTTCGGCGCCAACATATCGACATTCAACACAATACTTATGAATTATGTGGGCGGAATATACCCTCCGATAACAGGAGCACTGCTCGCATTTACCGTATTCATGTTCCTATACTATGACTACGACAAATACATTGCCCTCATAGGGGCTGCACTGACGGTAATGCTTCCAGTAATCATAATAACCTTCATAGCGGGTGAACAGCTGCTAGAGCCATGGGGAATATTCTCTCTTTTCTTCTTCTTCGCGACATACGCTCTCGCAGTAAAGAATATGGAAGAGCCAAGATATGCCATACTTGCAGGCATCGCGTTCGCATCCACCTTCCTCGGGGCGCACTACTACACTGTAGATGCAGGAGTACTGGCACTCTACATATTCATACAGGGAATAATCAGCGTGCTGAGAAATGAGGACACAAGGAACTTCTACAAGATGAACATAATAGTCCTATTCGTAATAGCGGTATTCCTTATTCCTTACCATTTCTATCACGCTACATTGTCAGGCAGGATCCCGAGCATACTCGGAATACCGATAACGATATCTTTCGGCATCGCCGCGTTGGTGTTCGTAGCTATGCTCGATTATGTGCCAAAGCTGCTCAAGGAAAGGAAGATATTATTTGAGAAGGTGGGCATCAATGAAAACGCGATTTTCTTGGTTTTCTTACTGGTAATAATGTTGATACTTATATTTGCGACCCCGATAGGCAATTCAATAAAGTCCTACTTGGCGCTAAGCAAAAAGTTTACGACTCCCTCTTCGCCTCTTTTCATGACAGTCCAAGAATACGCTCCGACAGGTTTCGGATATAATTTCTACGGAGGAGGATTCGGCCTTTTGGCTGCAAACACGTTCGGTGCACCAATCCTAATATGGCTGATTGTTGCAATGGCAATAATACTGATAATAACCAGCATACTATTTAGGAACAGCAAGACAGGGGTCCTTTACCTTTCCATATCACTGCCTCTTACAGTGGCTGCGGTATCAGAGGTTAAATACCTCCCGCATTTTGCAATCGCATACGTACTCCTGTTCGGCATACTTCTGGGCGAAGTAGTATACATAATAAAACACGGGATGTACTGGAAGAAGGGCAGTCCAAAGATATCAAAAGACCACGAATCGCTCATTCTTAGTGTGCTCTCCATCGGCATATTCTTCATATCGCCAATACTTGCGATAATATACATCCTATGGATCATATACATGAGGAAGATAGAGTACAAGAAACTCGCATGGGCCATACTCATGATAACTGTACTCCTTGAGGTCGGCACAATCGCAGTAAACCATACGATCATGATAGGCGAGATAAAGTCGACTATAGGCGCATATTCCGCAATGCTGACGTATTCGGCAAATCCGTCCAACGCATGTACAGTGCTAAGCAGCCACGGGAATGGGATCGGTACCTCATTATACTGTAATACGATACCTAACTATTGGATAGCCGCAACGCAATGGATGACGCAGAACGTAGGGCCATACGCACCAAGGATTCTTGCGTGGTGGGATTACGGAGACTGGATTAACTGGTTCGGGAACTCGAATGCTGTGCTGAGGGGAGACAACTCTGTACCTAAAGAGGATTACGCAACAGCAGCCTCATATGTGCTCGGACAGAGCCAAGGATTCGGACCTTCAGAACTTGCAAATACGATGAATGGAAACCAGACAAAGTATGTGCTGTTCGACAGCCAACTAGTGCCGAAATGGGGTGCTCTCGACTTCCTCGCATGTGTGGACGTCAACGCCACATCCGAGCAATACGCCATAGCGGCCGCAAAGACCCAGAACCAGAGTGCGCCATACCTGCTTGGCACCTCTCGATGCGAGGTGCAGCACGACCCGATCTACACGCTTGTGCCTGTCTCAGCGCTCGTCCAAAACACCACACAGAGTACGCTCTCTGACTACTGTTCGTTAAATACGCCAGCCCCATACATCCGTACGCTCACTGTGAAAGGTTACACTTTATCAAACCAGACATTCTGCCTCAACCCCACACCAAGCAAGAGCGGAGCGCTGGCGCTCTACTACAGCAACGGCACCAAATCAAACGCGATGATACAGGAGACGTACAACAACGGAGTCATAAACGTGGGAGGGACGGAGTATCTCGAGTTTATGGTGATATACATGCCGAACGGTCCTAACGACACAGTAACAAACGCACAATCTTCCTTCTACAGCTCTAACTATTACAGAGGATTCTTCCTAGGATCTCTGCCAGGATTCACGCAGGTCTACCCTAATGAGACCAACGCCATTGGCGTAAACCTAATAAACTACACGGAGAACATCAGGATATACAAACTCAACAATTACACCGGCGGATCCCCAAACATCATCCCATCAAAGCCAAGTTACATAAACAACAACCTGACGATGCCATAACCTTAATTTTTAACCTTTTCTTTATTATATAGTGGTTAATGGGCTTGTAGCTCAGCCTGGTCAGAGCGGCGGTCTTATAAGCCGTAGGTCGAGAGTTCAAATCTCTCCAGGCCCATTGCAATTGAGGGGTTATATATAAGAGCCTCAAATGTTCCCTCCTATTTTGTCGTCGAAGCCAAAATCTATCGTCGGTAAATTCCGTGTTTCTTAGAAGTGAGATTCTAACATAGTTTTAGCATGGAGAGAGGGGGGTATTATGATCATCTAGATTTATTATAAAAAATAATGGGATAAGTTTCAATAATTTAATATTCCAAACAATTAATGGGGAAAGGTTCTGATTAACTTCATTTTTCAGTTTTTCAAATTCGTCAATTTTTATGTCCTGATTTTTCCTAATATATGAATCTACAATATAATATTGAATTAATGATTTATTTA
>JAJYTZ010000027.1 GCA_021792775.1 Microcaldota archaeon | reverse complement strand
ATCTGTGTATACTATCGGTAGAGGATTCTCTATCGTATCCTCTATTCCTGATATCTGATCTGCAATCCTTTCCATCTCATCGCTATTTAGAGATTCCATCTGGCGTTTTGGATCCACCCCTGCCTGCCTTATCGCATTCTCTATGTATATTGAGCCTATATTCGCAGCTCCAGTCAATCCCTTTGCAACGGTTTTTGATCCATCCTTTTTTATTGCTTCTCTCACTGCAGTCCGTGCAGCTTCTAACATCGATATGTTTAGGCCTTCGTTCTTCGGGACCACATATTTTTCCTTGGGAAATACTACCCTATCTTTAAATCTGTGGTTTGTGTACGCGAGTTTTATCACTCCAGAATCATCGGCCACTAGAATATTCCCCTTCCCAAACATCTCTATTATTATCTCTACTCTCTCCTCCCCCTTTGAGAGTTTTATAGAGATTATCCTATCATTATTAAGCTGCGATATTGACTCTATCCCAAAGAAACATATCCTTTTTCTCATGGCCAGCGCGAAGTTCGTGGGCTTTTCTGCTGTCTCTACCGTGTCGGTAGTATTGATTCTCTTGCATAGGACGCATACGAGTTCCTTTTTCGTTCTCTCCTTGCTGAGCCTAAACCTAAACCTTCCTTTCCCTGTTTCATAGAACTTATCTATCTTATAACCAACTAACTCCTTTTCGAGCTCTTTGGCAAGAACACATACTTCAACTGTGCATATCTGCCTCATACCGGCACTACCTTTTCAGCTTCCGTTTCCCTTCCTCTTTTGCAATTCCTGACATCGTACGCACTTTCCTGTATGTATCCCTGCTGTTCTCGAACGCTGTGCCTATCTGTATGACATCCGCCCCGCTCTTGTATATGGATCTCAGCTCATTTATTGTTGATACTCCTCCCGCGACTATGTATGGACATGATATAGCTGACTTTACCTCTCTTACGAATGCTGGAGGCAACGGTCCGAAATGCATGAGTTTTGGGTTTGATCCAGAATCGGTTATTATTATCCTATGACCCAGATACTCCCCTGCAAGAGCGAGCGCAGCTGCTATTTTTGGCTTTTCCCTCGGAACTATATTAGCATCGCCCACCCATCCGACGGTACCTCCCGGCTGTGTTACTATGTACCCGACAGGCAAAGGCTCTACTCCCATTCCTTTTATAAGAGGCGCGGATAGTGTCTGCGCTTGCGTTATCCAGTAAGGATTCCTTGCATTGAGCAGCGACATGAAGTAAATCGCGTCTGCAAATTTTGTTATCGTGGCGATGTTTCCTGGAAACAGTATAAGCGGCACGTTTATCTGTTCTTTTATCTCCCTCGATACATAATCAAGGAGCTCGCCTTGTGCCCCTATGCTGCCTCCCACCACAACAGCGTCCGCGCCGCCCTCCGCCAGCGCTATTCCGTTCTTCACTGCGGACTCCTTTGTCTTGTAATCCACAGGATCTATGACAGTGAACAGTAGCGCTCCATTCTTTTCTATGCGCTCATTTATGTATCTTTCTGTTTTTCCGACCTTCATTTTATTACCCTTGATTTCTCGCCTTCCAGAAACTCCTTGATCATCTTCTTTCCGTCTTTTAATATACTGTGTGAAGGCTTGAATCCTAGTTCCCTTTCAATCTTCTCACTGCTAACTACCCTGTTGCTTGTAACGAACTCGAACTCGTCTATGTTTATGTTGACGATCCTTCTTGTCATCCGCCCCAATATATAAGGGATGCTTGTCTTAGGGCTCTCAACCTTCATCTCCTTTGCAGCATACTCGAAAAGCCGCCTTACCATTACCGGTTTCTCCACCACATTGTAGGTGTTTGAGTGTGTGTCATTTGTAGCTTGTATCATCGCCCTTGCTGCGTCCTCTACATTTGTAAGCGTAAGGTAGTTCTCCCCCCTTCCTATATACACCATCTTTTTTGCTTTGAGAATTCTGAACACTTTGAAGAACGATTCTTTGTATTTGCCTCCATAAAAGACACCGAACCTGAGCACCGAACATATCAGTTCCTTGTTGACCGTTGCAAAAGAGCGTGATACCTGCTCCGCAAGAACCTTGCTTTCGGAATATTTGCTGGCTGGCCTTATCTCCGATTCCTCTGTCAGCGCTTCTCCCTTTCTCATGTAGCCGTATACCGTCACACTGCTCGTCAGGATAAAATGAAGGCGCTTGCCGGGATTCGCCTTGACATACGCGTCCAGCACGTTCTCCGTGCCGATCACATTTATGCTTATTATCTCATTGTACTTGTTTTGGTGGTTGTAAGATGTTCCTGCTATGTGAAAAAGGTTGTCAACCCCCTTGCATGCAAGAAGAAGTTCGGTTCTGTCGTTCTCGGCAGGAAGGCGTATATCCACTTTGTATGGCTTCACATTTGGCGGAAGCTCAGTCCAGCTCCTGCTCTTGGAGGGATGCTCCCTTATAAGCACCCTTACCTCATGTCCCATTTTTAGAAGCCGGTTTATCAGTTCGATTCCCAGGCCGCTCGTTGGACCTGTTACCAAATCTACTATTTTTGGCCCTTTGCGCTGCTGTTTCGCTTGCATCTTACCATCTTAACCAGGATGCCTCCCTTCAAGTATAAGCTTTGCGATCTTATGCCTCTTCCCTTCCGTCAGCTTATTTACCGCGTAAGGCACCCAGTCCTTCCCGTACGGCGTATATATGTTCACGTTGATCCTTTCCTTTGATATCTTTGCGAGTTTTTTCTTGCTGTAACCGAATGGCAGCTCAAGTATTAAACCTTTTCTATGCTTGCTCTTCGCAATCGCTTTCAATGCAAATCTGTCGTCATGCGCAAAAAGGCTGAGGCGCGCGCCTGCGCCGCATACCCTATCCAAGCATTCAACGTACTCTGTTATCGTTTTCTCGTTGCGCTTCTTCTCTTTTCCGCCTTTTCCGCTTTTTATCTCGTCGGATGTGTCTCCGTTCTCTATGTCAGGCACTACTTTTATTAGTTTGCAATGCATGCCTGCCTTATCGTCAAATTTGAGTGCCAGGGAGTAAGGGATCTCCGCACCGAGCGCATCAGACATTCCGCCGTTGCGGAGCAGGCGTTCTGTATAATGAGTCTTTTTCTCGTACTCTGCCCACACTATCATCTTGTTCTTCTCTGCATAACCGACGATGTTGGACATATATTTGTTTGCGATATTCTCATCTATAGCGTAACCTAATTGGGTAGGCCTTACCGATATGTTGGCCTTTATGTTTAGCCTGGAAATCTGATGCATAAGCTGCATATATGCGCTCTCGTTGTATTTTGCCTTCGCCTGGCTGTCCACATGGTCGTTAAGGAAGGTTATCGTAGCCCCCATTCCCTCCTTGTTTATCTCCATAGCCCTCTTAAGAACGGTTGCCACTGTGGTACCAGCTATGTGTTTGCGCACAAGCCTGAATGCGATGTTAGCAAAAAAACTATTCTCCTCTACCAAATAACCACTAGCAAGAGCAGATTAATTCGCATATAAGAGTATAAAAGGCTATCTGGATTTGCTGCTGGTATTTTTCCGGTAAGCGCATATCCTCGATAATGGGCAGTCTACGCAATTGGGATTGCTCTTCGTGCAGTATCGTTTACCTAGTTCCACAAATTGTGCATGCATCTCCATGTATAGCCTCGCGCTGCGTGTTGTATTCCCCTCCAGCTCTTTTTTCAGGGATTGGTAGTCGTACTCATTTTCACGCCCGTATGCCCTTGAGAGAATTCTCCATGTGTAGTTATCTACGACAAAGGTAGGCTTCCCGGCACCATATAATATTATCGAATCGGCTGTTTCTCTCCCTATCCCCTTTATGTTTATAAGCAGACTGTATAGTTTATGCATTGGAAGCGAAAACACAGTCTCCAGGCCTCCATTGCTCTCTATTGCCATACATGCGCTCTTAAGTCTCACAGCTTTCTGGTGGTAAAACCCAGAAGGTCTAATTCCCTGCTCTATCTTATCAAGCTCTGCGCCTGCCAGCCTTCTGACAGATAGGATATCCATCCCTTTTAGATTGCGCAGCGAAAGTTCCACATTGTGCCACTGTGTCTGCTGAGTGAGTATAGCGCCTATGAATACCTCGTCCTTCGTCTCTGAGGGCCACCAACCATCAGTTCCGAACTCGTTGCCTAGCTTAAGATAGATCTGCCTGAGCCTGGGTTCCTTTATCAGAGCTTTACCTCTCCCGAGTCTATCTTCTTTGTGAACTCCTTTGCGCTTATATTCTCGCAAGTTATCCCCATGCTCACGCACGTGCCAAGCACCTGTTTTACCTTTTCCTTAATACCGGCACCATATATAGAGTTCCCCTTTGCCTCTACTATCTTTTTGATCTGTTCGAGGGTAACATTACCTACGACTTCGCCCTTCGCTTTCGCACCTTTTTGTACATTTATCTCCTTCAGAAGGAGAGCGCTTGTCGGAGGCATGCCTACCTCAATCCTGAATGTCTTTGTGGATGTTTCCACTATAACCTTTACTGGTACCTTTATCCCTGAAAATGCCGCGGTTTTCTTGTTTATCTCTGCTATTACCTCGTTGACATTTATCCCCATCGGACCAAGAGCTGGCCCGAGAGGCGGCCCTGCAGTAGCCGCACCGCCCTCGATCAATCCGTCTATTGTACTCTCGCTCATCTTCTCTACCTAATCAACTTTCCTTATTCTTCGACTTTTCTATTATCTTCGCAGTATTCATCTTTGTTGTGACTGGTATAGGCACCACCACATCTATAAGCTCTACCGTTATCTCGCTTTTTGAGTCATCAACCTTCAACACCTTGGCCTTATATCCTTTGAACGGGCCTGTTGTGAACTCTACTGTGTCATTTTTTGATATCTCCTGCGCAGAAACCCCTACTCTCGATACGAGCTTTTCTACGTCCTCGGTGCTTATCGGCTTCGGAAGTACGCCTCTCACGTTTCTTACTTTGCTGACAAAGTTCCTGCACGCCGATTCGTCCTCAGCTTCAATTATAAGGTAACCGCGCATTCCGTCAACCAATATTATAGAATAGACAGAACTATCGCTCTTCTCACGCTTGCTGTTGAGCATGTTTGCTGCGATCCTCTCCTGACCAGATGTTACTTTTACTACGAAATACAAAATATCACTTTGATTAATAAGGTTAATTATAACAAAGGTTAATAATTATATGGCAGGACATAAACCTCCTCCGAACCGTCGATTTTCATGTTATACATAAAAACCCGAAAGGCGCGCGCCGAGACGCTTAAGGAAAATCTCGTTAAGCGCGGTTACCTCAGCATTGGAGATAAAATCATGCATGATGATTCTTACGTCTACCTACCTTTAAATGAGTATGCGGGGGAAAATATTAAAAGTCTTTCTGGAGAGGGTCTGGATATAGTCAAGCATAATAGGGGAACAAGCGGCAAGAAACCTTTGCGGACAGGCATAGGCTACGACCTATTCGGCAACATCGCAATAATAGATGCAAAAAGAAAGATGCTTGGCGCCGAAGCGGCAAAGGAAGTAGGCAAGAGGATAATCGCCATAAACCCGAACGTGACCACAGTATTGGAAAAGCTGGGACCAGTCAAAGGTCAGTTTAGGACTAGGAAATTGGGGTTTATATGCGGGAAGCGGAGGTATATCGCAAAATATAGCGAGAATGGCGCAAACTTTGTATTTGATGTAAGAAGAGTATTCTTTTCTGCGAGATTAGCGTACGAGCGCGCAAGGATCGCGGCTCTTGTCAGAAGGGGGGAGACTGTAGCTGTGCCGTTTGCCGGAATCGGGCCTTTTCCAATAGTGATCGCAAAGAGATCTAATCCCTCGCATATAATAGCAATAGAGCTGAACAAAACGGCATTCGCGTATATGGAGAGGAACATAAGCATGAACAAAATCGCCTGTATAGACGCGGCTTGCGGGGATTTCAAGGCGATAGCGAGCAAATATGCTGGAAGGGCAGATAGAGTAATAATGCAGATGCCGACTCAGAGCATGGACTTTATAGGACCAATGCTAAAGATAGCAAAGGAGAAAGGCAGAGCACACATATATATTTTCTGCAATTCGAAAAAGGTAAGGCACGTGAGAGACGAGATACGCAGAGAGCTCGGCTCTTTCGGGTACAGAACCAGATTTCTCTTCGAGAGAATTGTCAGAACATATTCTAAGGAGGATGTGGAGATGGTGTTTGACATCTCGTTCACCAAACACTAGGTGAACTGCGCGAAGATCCTGGAGGTTACTTCCTTTCCCAGTATTGTTTCCGCTTTCTCTCTGTTTTCCCTGAGTTCTGAAACCGTTTTTATGCCCTTGTTGTATAGCCTTCTTGCCCTTACTCTTCCAACCTGCTCAAGGCGCACGAGGTCAAGCAGTTCGGATTTTATCCCGTATCTTATTCTCACTCTCGCATCGACCAGAGGCCTGTATTGCTTTCCGATTATCTTCAGCAGCTCTATCCATGAGTATAACACCCAATCGGCATTAGATATCTTTGAGTACAGCGCTCCGGGTGTGGTGTTGTACTCTTTCATGATAGCTTCCTCGCTCTTCTCGTCGATCCATTCATGCAGGATCTTTGCAGTGGAGAATGCGCCGACCTCGTCTTGGAATCCGTATGTCTTATCGTAAGGCGACGGGTGTATCGCTCCGCTGTCCATCATACGCACGAATTCCCCTTCAATCTCCTCAAGCTTTGCCCTCGAAGGCCTTACGTAGGGTCTCATCTCCAAAGTATTCGATATGACGTATAGTCCAACCATCACCTCTTTGAATACGCGGTCGTTGCTTATCATCCACTTCGCAGACAACGGATCTATGTATAGCTCGCTTATCCTCTTCCCAAGTTTGGTCGCTGACAGTCTTCCGCTGTTCTGCTTTATGAACTCCCAGAGCACAAGCTCGTCTACAGTATCATCTACAACCGCATCGATGTGGGATTTCCGCCCGTATTGGTGGCCATAGAAACTGCTGTTTATGAAGAGTTTTATCGAGTCTTTATCTGTAAGAAAGCCAGTGGATATAAAAGAAAGTATATGCGTACGTAGTACAGGAGCCATGCTCAACGCAGAATAAATCGGCTCTGGCTCGGAGAATATATAGCGCTCAGCCATCTCTTTTACGGAACCGTTTGGGCCGATTTGGACGAACGCTCTGCCCTCTGTGTCATATTTAGGGCGGCCAGCTCTTCCAAACAGCTGCATTACCTCGTTTATGCTTATCCTATCCGACCCGAAGCCGTTGTGCCTGACTATGTCCCTGACAAGAACCGTATGCGCTGGGAGGTTCACACCCAACCCTAATGTGGTTGTGGAACACACCACCTTCACTATGTTGTCCCTGAAGCCGTCCTCAATCGCTTTCCTTTGCTGATTTAGAAGGCCTGCATGGTGAAACGCCGCTCCGCTCTTGAGAAGCTCGGAGAGTTTCTCGCACTGTTTTGTCGGACGATCTAGAATGTTTGCAACGGCATTAGATATTTTGAGAAGCTCTGCATTATCGCTGCTGCCTGATCGCTTCATATGCTCTGCCAGCCTTGCCGCCCCTGCTTCCGCATTTCTTTTGCTAGAG
>JAJYTZ010000004.1 GCA_021792775.1 Microcaldota archaeon | reverse complement strand
ACTCTGCCACAGCAGTTAACATAACAGTAGATCGTCTTGCACAAAGGCTTGGCATTGGTGTATTCCCCGACTAAACAGAACCACCAACTTTCAAAATTTCATCCGTAGTAATTATAATTTATTGCTTTGATTAACTACCGATATCTATGGAGGAAAAGTATCAGACTCTTGGCGGGAATGCGATTCCCGGTAACTATTCGCTGGTTTTTTATACAGATCTTGCAAAAACGACCTTTGCTTGCGAGGAGGTTATCGACCTCGTTATGAAAAAAAAGTCCAAAAACCTTGTTCTTAATTCCCGGGAGCTTAAGATAGGTACGGTTTATGCCGAGGACCTAAACGGAAGCCAAACGGCAAAAGTAAGGATAAAGAAAAAGGATGAGACAGTCATTTTTGTTTTTAAGAGGCCGCTTTCCGGAAACTTGAAGCTGCACATCAAGTTCAACGGAACCAACAATGACAAGATGTACGGTTTCTACAGAAGCACTTACAAACATGACGGAAAAGAGGAGGTTCTGCTTACCACCCAGTTTGAGCCTGCTGATGCAAGAAGCGCATTTGTCTGCTTTGACGAACCCTCATTGAAGGCCACTTTCGATATTGCATTGGTTGTTGATGAAGTATACGAAGCGCTGTCAAACATGCCTGTGAAAGAGGTAAAAGCAGTCGGCACAGGCAGGAAAATGGTCAGGTTCTTTACCACTCCGAAGATGTCCGCCTACCTTCTTTATCTGGGTGTAGGGAAGTTTGACCGCGTCAGTACCAACCTAGGCAAACTAAAGATCAGTGCGCTGACCACTCCGGGAAAGAAAAACCTTGCTCAGCTGTGCCTCGGTTATGCAAAGCAGTTCGTTGATTATTACCAGAGATATTTCGGCATAGACTTCCCCTTGCCGAAGATAGACATTATAGGTGTGCCGGACTTCAGCGCAGGGGCCATGGAGAACTGGGGGGCGATAACCTTTAGAGAAGCGGATATGCTTGGAAGCAACAAAAGCTCGGCCGCTAACAAGCAGAGGATAGCGGTCGTTGTGTCGCACGAACTTGCACACCAGTGGTTCGGCGACCTTGTCACAATGGTTTGGTGGAATGATATATGGCTCAATGAGAGCTTTGCTGAATTTATGAGCTACAAGGCAAGAGATTCGGTCTTCCCGGAATGGAAGGTAATGGATCAGTTTTACGTAGAGGACTTTAGCGAAGCCTTATCTGCGGATTCTGTGAGGAGCACCCATCCTATAAGCCTGCAAGTAAGAACACCGGGAGAGATATCAAGCATGTTCGATGAGATAAGCTATCAGAAAGGGGCTGTGGTCCTCAGCATGATAGAGCAGTATGTTGGGAAAGAGATATTCAGGAAGGGGTTGCAATCATACCTGAAAGGGCATATGTTCTCAAACGCCCAAGGCAAAGACCTATGGGATGCGATTGGCACCGCTTCCAAAAAAGCTGGTAAAATAGCCGATGCTAGCGAATTTGCAGGCGCATGGATAACCAAGAAAGGACATCCGATAATAAATGTAACAAAGAAGGGCAGTACGATCAAGCTTTCCCAGAAAAGGTTTACCACTCTCAAACAGTTTGGAGGCAATGAGAATCTTTGGCCGATACCTGTTGAGTATATCGAACTGCCTAGCGGGAAAACAGGAAGGTTCAAAATGAAGACTGCAACGAGCACCATCAAAGCCGGGAAAGATCAATCGGTAAAGCTAAACTATCGTTCCAAGTATTTCTATAGGTCGGCATATCCCCTTAACCTCCTCGAAAGGCTTGGAGCATATGTCAAGGATGGCAGACTCGGAAGCATTGATGCTTTTGACCTTGAACGCGGGATTTTCACAGCTGCGAGAAACGGCTCTGTTAGACTGGATAAGTATATCAAATTTATAAGCCTATACTGCATGGATGTAGATTATCCTGCGGACTATGCGATACTCGAAAATCTCGAGGCGTTGCTGTACCTCTCTGAAAAAAACAGGTATTACCAAGCTCTTGGTAAGCTGTGCGAACGCTTCTGCCTTGGAGTCATAGAAAAGACTGGCTGGGAGCCGCGCATAAAGGACACAAACATAACAAAGAATACAAGAACCAAGACATTGACTATGCTCGGAAAGCTTGGGAATGCAAAAGCACTGAGACTGGCTGAACGCACCTACTCTTTGCTAGTTTCCGGAAAACCTAATGATATGGATATGGTAAAATTTGCCGTCTCTGTCTTAGCGAAAACGGCGAATGCAAAACTGCATAGAGAGTTCATAAACATGTATGAAAAAGCGGCCACCCCTGAACTTAAGAGGTACTTTTTGCTCTCTTTGGGCAGCTTTGAAGGGCCTGAATTGACAAGAGCATCTTTATCATATGCGCTCTCTGAAAAAGTCAGAAAGCAGGATACGTACCAAATACCAGCAAAGATTGCAGAAAGAATGGACGGTTATCCTGTTGTGTGGGAGTGGACTAAGAAGAACTGGAAGACCCTCGAAGGATATTTCCCTACAGGTACGCACATGATACAGAACTTCATAAGCAATGCCTCGTACATGCACACCGAAAAAGAAAGAGCGGATTTCCTTAGGTTCGCAAAAAGGGTGCAGAAAGGGAAGGATGACATAAAGAAGGAAGTAAGAGAGACTCTTGATATAATAGATACAAACATACGTTTCTTCAAGACAAACGGGGATGCACACGGAAAATAACATCATTTCAGTATTTGTTCTCTCTTTTGCATCCTTTGTGTGGGCAGGGGCGATGGGCTTTGCATTGGCTGGCAGATATCTGAGATACAAGGAGTCAAAAAAGATGCACACTCACGGGAATTGGAGCAGCATGCCAAGAGCACTTGTGATACTTCCATGCAAGGGCACTGACCTGACCATCGAAACCAATATGCTTTCTTTAAGGGCGCAAAATTATCCTGATTACGATATCATCGCCGTCGTAGACAGCAAAGATGACGTGGCTGTGGACCATATAAAAGCTGCAGACCTTAAGTACCTGATTGCAGATAAAAGATTTGACAAGTGCAGTGGCAAAATAAAGAACATACTTACTGCTTTTGAGAAGTATGGAAGATCGGATCGTTATAAGGTCTATGTGGTCGTAGATGCGGACGTTACAGCATCGCCTGACTGGCTTAGTAGCCTAGTGAGGCCGCTCTCTGATAGTAGGTTTGGTGTATCTACGACTTATCCGTACTTCAATCCGGTTTGCGGAACATGGTCAAAGATTAAAAACGTGTGGAACTTTGTAGGATTGGGGATGATGGAATCAGAGAGGACTAGGTTCGTCTGGGGCGGATCCATGGCTTTCAGAAAGGAACTTGTAACAAAAGAGCTCACGAGATCTATGGGCACCGCTGTGGCTGATGACATAGAGATACACAGGGCGTGCAGGAGGGCTGGACTCGGGGTATATTACGTAAGGAAGAGAATTGCATTTGTAAATGTAAGGGAGAATTTTGCAAGCTTTATCGAGTGGGCTAACAGACAGACAGCGCTCTCACTCTCGGCAGATAGGAAGCTAATCGTATATGGTAAGCTCATATACGGAACAGACTGCTTGCTCATACTTATGGGCATCTTGCTTCCATTCTTTTATGGGGCGGTTTGGGTTTTTCTCCTTTTGCCGTTGGCGGTAAGGATTGCAGGCTCATACTCGAAAATGGAGAGAAAAGGAATGTACGTCGTTCCTGCGACACTTCTTGTTCAGTTCATATACCTATACAACATAATGAAGGCGGCAAGGATGGAGAACATACAATGGAGGGGAATAAAATATAAGATAGGGTAGGATCAATCTGGCTCTGCAAGTGTGACTAGCCTCTTATACAAAGATGGGTGCGTGGAGAAGAGGTGTCCGAGAATATGTACGCCGCCGCTCTCTTTTTCAGCGTTCTGAATGAGCTTATCCACGTCAACCTCTGGGATTAACCGCTTTACCTCTGAGATATGATCCTTGAGCTCATTTATGTCCTTCCTTATGCTAAATGAATCCACTATGCAGAGCTGCCGCACAACCCCGTTTTGGGCTTGCTGTGCTGAGCGGTTCGGCTGCGGCGAAGAAATATCTTTGTTGGTTATCTTCACCAGTGCTGAAGCAAGATACTCTGGCTTGTGTGTGATTGATTTTGAATGCATATCAGCATAGCTTTCCCTTGCCCTAGAAAGCGAGAGAGTGAGTATCTGGGAGAACAAGTAGGTAATGAACGCGCCAACCCCTATCAGTATCAGATATACGCCGCCGTTGTTGCGCCCTCCTCCAATCCCCCCTCCAAACATGCTGCTAAAGAAAAGATTCTCCGCAACGAGATACGCGAGCATGGGCACAAACGAGACTACGGTTATCACGACCATATCGTTGTGCTTTAAATGGCCAATCTCGTGTCCGATCACAGCCCTTATCTCGTTCTTGTTGAGGAGGTCGAGAAGTCCCTGATGGACCACAAGCGTTGAGCTCTTTCTTGTTCTTCCGAAAACAAAGGCGTTTGGCTCCTTTGATTCTGATATGGCCAAACGGGGCACTGGAACGCCAGACTGTTTTGCAAGCTCATTGACCATTTCATGCAGTTCTGGGTGTTCATCAGGCTTTAAGTATCTCAGCTTCGATGACCACTTTATTATGCTTGGGGATATATACCACTGAAGAAGGAAGAACCCTCCAGCAAGCAGCAATATCGGGAATATCCCAAAACCGAGATATGTCATTATCGCGTAAAGCACAGCAAAGCCTATGCCGAACACTAGCGCGATTACCAGATACATCCTTAACTTAAGCTCTATGACCCCTGACATACGTTCGTCTCTTCATCTTTTTATTAGGCTACGTTCTCGCAGAGAGAATATAAGTATTTATCTATTTGACTTTGACCTTGTTCGCCGCGTATTTTCTGGAATCGCAAGGAGGGATGTAAGCCTGTTAGGGTCTATTGTGCGCGCCAGATTTCTCACCCGCCTTATAGATACATCCTTAATCGATCTTACATATTCATCATAATCGGTTCTGCGCATTAGCATTAAATAATCAGCCATGCACTCGCATATGCTTTCATTCTGAATGCCGCCTCCGCCGGAAAGCGAGTAATCCTCTCTAATACTAGATCTGGACTTTGTAAATTCCTCTTTGCTGATGTTACCTTTAGCTATGTCGTTTATCTCCTTGACCACCCTGTCTTTCAGGCTCTTGAAATCCGCGTATCCTACTACATTCTCTACTACAAAAGTACATGCGCTCCGTGATTCATTTACAAGAATACCCGGACCATAAATTAGAGGAGGCTTGTACAATGATGAATAAGATGTAAACCTATTAGATAATATGTCGAATAGGACACGTTTTTCTGCAAGTTCTTTCGGTTCTTTGTGGGTGCTTAGGCCAGGTATCGCAAAACCTATCGCAGAAATGCACGTTACGACTCCTGCAAGTTTTATTACTCTGTCATCTTTTGTGCTATCAGACCCCCATTTTTTAAGGTCTCTAAATCTCTCGCTGTCGGTGTGATTGGCATCTCTGGAGAGTACCTTCCCGAAGCGCAATTCTACGCTATCTATTGCTTCGCCGAGGTCGATGTCGCCGCTTACAAACACCGCCATATTGTTCGGTACATAGAAGTTTACGAACGCCTTCTGAAGATCAGTTTCGGTTATCCTGTCCAATGAATCAAACCGTTCTTCGAATACCCACTTTAATCCGTCTAATCCACATTCAGTATAAAGATAGATATCAGTTACAAGGTCCAACTTATTGTTCAAACCTTCGGTTATTTCTGCTCTTACTCGTTTTTTTTCAATTTCTATCTCAGAGGGGAGTAATGAGGCGTAGTTTACCGACTCGGACAAAAGATCAAGTGCCGCTTTGTAGTTCTTTTTGCTTGTTGCTATCTCGTAATAGGTATGGTCGTCAAGGGTGTATGCATTAAACGTTTTATGCATAAAATCTATTTTCCTGTGTATTTCATCCCTGTTCATGTTTTTAGTTCCGTTAAACATTATATGCTCTAATAGGTGCGGGAGCTCGATTTGTTTGGGATGGGCATCGTTGGTGCCATATTTTACCCCGCATCCGATAGTCACTTCTTTAGAAAGAGTATCGCGATTTACTATAACGTCAAGATTGTTGCCAAGAGTCCACGCCTTCAATGCCATAAAACCACAGACACAGAATTTATCACATCAGTAAAGATATAAATAACATTTGGATGGGTTGGCTGGACGAGCATGGCGGGATTTGAACCCGCAGCTAACAGCTCCGGAAGCTGCCGTGCTATCCAAGTTACACCACATGCCCTTTTCATGTAATCTTGTGTAGATAGTCAAGTTCCATTATATATAACTCACTCAAATACATATCCTGTTTTGTAGTCGAAACAATGATGTCATGGATAGGTTTACATTTTCTTATAGGATGTATTTACTTTTGATCGCCGAGCGCAAGAATCGCTTTTGTGCTTCTTTCAAACATTTGATTATCAAGCATGTCATAGACACCTTGTAACCCATCCCTGAACTATGACAAAATCGAGCTTGTTTAACTTGCGCAGGGTTTCAAAAACCTTGTTTTCCCTTATTTCTAGCGGATCCATATTTCTCCCTTATGTATTTGTATGCGTATGAATATGCCTCATTCTTTTCTGCCAATTTCTCGGTTTTGGTTAAATTGATTACTTTAAACCCGTCTTTTTCAATCGGTTGCAAGATGTCTACCGGCTTTAATATCACATACTCGCCTATTGTCGCTCCTTCGTTTATGTAAAACGATATGGCATTCTTGTTAAAAAATGATTTCCAATATTTTAAATCTTTTTTTAACACATTAACAAAATATGGGGACTTTTCTATGCCTCTTTGGACATATGAATAATCACTCCAGATCTCAATGGCCGATAAGCCGGTAAATGCGTATGGGCGTTCTGAAATTTTCATTATATTGGGCACTTTAAAATCCAATAACCCTTTTACTGCCCGATCTGGGCTTACGCATACATAAGTTCCTCTGGATTTCTTTTTTATCCAGCCAGATTTTAACAATACGGAAAAGATTTTCTTTTTCATGCTTTGTCTTACTAACCAATCCAAGTCAGACTGGCTGAATTCCTCGTGCAAACCGTGCCTAGTAAAAAACAATGCGTACGCCTTTAACCCATACGGCGGTATCTCTACTGTCATGGTTACCTATTAGGTAACTAATCATATTAAAGCCTTTTGGTGTGGTACCAAACATTAAGAGCAGTCTTGAGTTAGTGATGCAAAATGTCAGTTCCATATATAACCCCATCACTGAGGTGGGCCCGGGGAGATTTGAACTCCTGACCTCCCGATTTCCGATAAGTTGTTATCAGTCGGGCGCTCCAACCAGGCTAAGCTACGGGCCCCTACTTTACTTCGATGACCTTCCCATTTGGACTTTCCTCTTTAAATATCTGAGTCTCGAACTTTCTGATATTTACGTTCTTTTGCATCCAGTAGTTTTTGTTTAGGCCTGCTTTCTCGCAAACAGCCTCAAGGAATTTTTCCTTTCCCATGCCGTTCTCAGTCGCAACCGACGGAAGTAACAATCCCCTGTATATTCCATATTCAACTATCAGTCCATCCTTCCCAATCTTTACCGAATTCTTTCTGCCAGTCGGAGTTTGTGGCAATGGCTTCGCTTCTGATAGGAGGTTTACCTCAACGATTGTCTCGCCTATCTCTGCCTTTGACACCGGAACGAACCTTCCATCTTCGAAAGCCGCGGCTCGCGCAGCATCAACAATCGTTTCTCTTATCTCATTTGAATGCTCAGTAAAGCCTATGCACCCCCTTAGCTCATTGGTATGGTAATGGCATAAGGTTACGAAAACCCCTGCCTTTATATCAAATACCTTGTGCAAGAGCATCTGTTCCAGCTCTTTTTCCGCTTGGCTCCCTTTCGAAAACATCGACTCTATAGAGAGGCGTGCTGCCCTTACAATGGTATTTCCATCTTCTGCGGATATGTCACGCATAAATAAATATCTAACAGATATATTTTAAATTGGTGCATTGATGCGCGTAGCTGTCTATACTGACGGAGCTGCAAGAGGCAACCCAGGAATCAGCGCCTCCGGCTTCATTGTGCTGGAAGGCGAGAGGACAATAAAAAAGATGGTTAGGTATAATGGGGTACATACCAATAACTATGCAGAATACATGGCAATTATCATTGCACTAAGATGGTGCGAAGCCAACCTCGAGAGTAACACAGAGGTAGAGTTATTCTCCGACAGCGAACTCGTGGTAAAACAGATCAATGGTTTGTATAAGGTCAAATCAGAGCAGCTTTCGAAGATGCATGCTGTCGTGAAGGAAGCGGTCAGAAAGATAGGCAAGGTAAGCTTTGCGAACCTTTCCAGAGAGTCTGGGATGATTGTGAAAGTTGACAAAGAGCTTAATATATTTCTTGATTCAAAGATGAAGCGGTAAGTGGGAACATGGCGCAGCAGATAGATCCTAACGTTGGAGTCAAATCGGTCGATCCTTCCGCCAAAGAGCACTGGAAAAAGGGTAATTCTCTATTCGAGGCTAACTCTTTCGACGAAGCGGTAACGGAGTTCACGCAAGCCATAGAGGCCGACAAAGGATATGCCGACGCTTATTTTAACAGGGCGCTCGCCGAACGCGTCAACAAACGCTTCGAAGAAGCGAAGAAAGACCTTGAGAAGGTAATGGAGTTGCAACCCGACAGCGCAGATGCGCCGCTCCTTTACGGGGACATACTGGAATCGAACAATGAGATGATGGAGGCTCTCCAATGGTACAAAAAATCGCTTACGATAAACCCCAGCTATCAAGAAGCGAAGTCTAGGATAGAGCATATAGAGGGATTGATGAAGATTGATTCGGGTTCTGGACAGGTGCAGAAACAAGAACAGAAAGCTGGCGAAAACGTCGAGATGATACAGGATGGCCAGATAAAGAGGGTCGCGTTCTACAAGTCTACCATGAAATTTGACAGCGTAATCGGGCTTAAGAGGGTAAAGGATTATCTCCATGACAATGTTGTCCTTGCGATAGAGAGACCCGACCTTTTCAAAAAGTATGGAAAGAAGCAGGGCGTCGGGCTGTTACTCTACGGACCGCCAGGAGTCGGAAAGACATATATAGTAAATGCGATAGCGGGAGAGGCTAATGCCAATGTCATAATAGCCAGGATAAACCAGATAGTGGATATGTACACAGGCAACACGGAAAAGAACCTTCATGCAATATTTGAGCAAGCAAGGAAGAACTCTCCATGCATAGTCTTCTTTGACGAGATGGATGCGCTCGGCGCTAAACGCGGCGGCGGTGGGGGCAACGAAAGCAGCGGAAATTCGATGAGGCTCGCCGTAAACCAGTTCCTTGTCGAGATGAATGGATTGGAAGAGAACCCAGGCGGCCTTTTTGTCATAGGCGCTACAAACAACCCGTGGGATATAGACCCTGCGCTCAAGAGGAGCGGGAGATTCAGCGATGCGCTGTACATACCGCCGCCAAACTATTGGGATAGGAGAGGGTTGTTCAGGTTTTACACCGATAAGACGCTAAAGGGCAGACTCAGCTATGGAAGATTGGCACGCGCAACAATGGGCTATGCTCCTGCGGACATACAGCACATATGCGATAGGGGAGTCATGCTTCCTCTCCTTCACGAGTATTCCCACCAAAAAGAGAGAAAACTTTCCAATAGCGACATATTTTCGATCATGAGAGAGAAAGACTTCAGGGGAAGTTCGCTCGATGAGTGGTATGCGATGGTGAAGAAGGAGGTAATAAGCAAGACAGAAACGCAGGTTGTAAACGGGAAGAAACAGATTACCGAGAAGGAAGGGAAGCTTGATGCCCAGGAGAAGGTGATCTACAAAACGATGATAAGGGATATAAAGAGAAACACAAGCCCTTTCACCAACACGATAAAGAAGATAATGAGATTTATCGCAGTCCGCTTATTTTGAAGGCCTTGGCCGGGATTTTCGCAAAAGTATCGAACCCGGACTTAAAGATCCACAGTCTTTCGTGCTAGCCGTTACACCACCAAGGCACACAAAAAATAGGTTAGGCAGGTTATTATATTAGACTTTCGGTTAGGGAGAGTGTATGCCCTCTATTACCTTCGCTGACTTTTGCACTAATTTTATTATCTCCTTGAGTTTGGGGTTTATCCTGTAACCCAATCCATAGCCATTCGAGGTCCTTATGTGTGTTGGCTGTATCGCATTCAGCTCCAGCGAGAGCTCTCGCAGCGCTATTATAAGCGTCTTGCGCGTAAACTCCTTCTCCAATACAGAATAAAGCTCCTTTGTGGCCCTCGGCGATTTCTGGAGCAGGAGATTCAGCACAGCATAGTTCGGCCTGCTTAGTATCTTTCTAAGAGCCCAAATCTCATCCTTGTTCCTATCTTTTTTTGAAACCATGTGCATCTTTGTCCATCAATGTTTATAATCCTTTTTATCTGCCTATCTTTCCTTTTATCTGCATAAAAGTGCTCCCCTTCCCCTAATTTGACATTATACTAAAGTATTTAAATATTTACTAAAGTAAATAACCTTGTAGTGTTGGTATGAAGCTGTCTCTGATTGGGAGGGGAAAGGAGGTAAGGCCAGCCGTGTCGGAAAGGATCGGCACTGTGCTAATCAAAGAGTATCCCGAGCAGATACTTGAAAGAATTGGAGCCGTGGCAATAGGGGAAAAGGGCGGAAAAAGGTTATACTCGGTGATGATTCCGGCGCTTACTGCACAGGAGGAAAGAGACGCCTGTAAGATAAAGGATGAAATCATATCTTCTGGATTGGTCAGGAGTGTAGGCCAGGGCAACAGCATCCAACTTGTAATGGATATCGCTTCTAAGATGGTTGGCGCTGGAAGCGCGATCCCTTATATAGTGGCGCATGAGATAGCAGGATGCGGAGCTCTGAGCATGATACTTGACAATAAGGATGGCTTAGAGGAGATAATGATAAACTCCCCGACAGGCAGAATCTCTGTTTACCATTCAGTATACGGGTTGTGCATGACAAACCTAAAGTTTTCTTCGGAGGAGAGGTTTAGGTTCATGATAAACAGGCTCATATACAAGACGAACAAAGAGTTCGGAGCCGATTCTCCGATAATAGACGCGCAGGCTTACGATGGATCAAGAGTACATGCCCAGACATCTCCTTACTCTGAGAGCGGAGGTGTGGCTTCTATCCGGCTCGTAAAGGTTGCGGCAATCGGACTTGCGCACCTGATAGAGCTTGGCACTGTAACTCCGGAGGAGTTGGCCTACATAAGGATGGCAGTAGAGGGAGGATGCAGCATAATTTTTGCCGGAGCGCCTGCATCCGGAAAGACAACTATGCTCAGGGCATGCGCCAAACTCATTCCGAGAACGGAGCGAATAATAACTATAGAGGAGGAACTTGGGGAGCTATCTGGATTTGGTGAGATGCTGGATTCTGTGCATCTCAGGGGTTATGGGAAACATGGAAATGGAAGCATCAGCGGTCAGGTCATTAATGCACTGAGGCTTAGACCAGACCAACTTATCATAGGCGAGATAAGGGGAGCGGAAGCAAATGAGGTAATGTTCGGAGCCAACATAGGGGTTCAGTTCATGACAACAATACACAGCAACTCCGCAATAGACGTAGTAACAAGGATGAAAACTAAGCCAATGGCTGTCGAACCCGCCCTGATAAGCATGCTGGACATTTGCGTCTTCATGAAAGAGCTTAATGGGATAAGGAAGGTTGATGAGATAGTCGAATACAGGTGGGGAGAGAACATGGAAACATCCGACATGAGGGCTTTTGAAGCAACGCAGATATTCAGGCAGGGAAAACAGGCAAAGGCCGCTGTGTTCAGTTCGAAGGCGCTGTGCAGGTTCGCAGACATAAATGTGCTTGGGAAAAAAGAGGCGATTTCCCGCATGGCGGATATGGCTATTGAGATAGCCAATATCCATAAGAAGGGAAGAGAGAGCGAAGAAGAGTACATACAGAGACACACGGGCGTGCCTGAATGAAAGAGATTGGATTGTATATTGTGCCGTTTTTAGGAATGGCTGGCTCTTTGGCAATATGGAACTTCTCCGGCGGAGGAGGTTACGGTAATGCTGTTGTGATAATCGCAGGTCTGTGCGCCTTTGTGGCGCTTGCGCTGTACAGTTCAAGAAAAGCGGCGGTCGAACGTGTCTCAGCCGATAGAAGATCCCTGCTCACCATTCTTAAAAGAGTGGAGATTTTTATGAGAAGAGGGATAAGGTTTGATAAGGCGGTTGAAACTGCAATAAGCGGCGCCGGGGAAGATAGTGTAATAGATGCATTCAGCCGCGTTATCCGCTTTATGGAAATGGGGCTTAGCTATAACGAAGCGGTCGCGGCGCTCCGCGGAAATCGTAGAGATAGGATCACGATTGTGTTACTCGGAATTGGGAGGAAGGACTCTGGGCTGCCGGACCGCGCATCTGTGAGTGCTGAACTGTACAGGCTCGAGCATGAGCACAGGCTTTTGATGGAGCGAAAGGCCGGAGAGACGGTAAGATATACGACAGCGTATATGGTCGGCGGGACGGTGGTGCCGTCTTTGGCACTTCTTGGCTTTGTTGGATACTCTGTTTTGAGCTTTTCTGTTGATGCGGCACTTGCGCTTATCTGTTCGGTTCTCATTTTTGTGCCATGTGCTCTTGCTGTATTAGGTTTTAAGATAAGGGGCGTTAGTTATGGAAGTTAAACATGCGGTATTGCACATAACAGGGGGGATATTCATGGTTGCAGCAGCGTTCGGACCGATATATCTGCCGGTATTTATCCTCGTTGCATGGGGCGCTGCTGTTTTGCTTATGAAGAGGCGCACAGTATTGGATAGCTATCCTGATGCAGAGATAGAAGGAATAGTAGTGCGCATCGTAGATAAGAAGGGACATTGTGGAAGGATACTTGATATGGTAAGAGGCGCAGTAAATGCCGATACCAAACTGGGAAGAGCGCTCATATCCGCAATAGAGAGATATGAGGCGTCGGGCAACGCGGACGACATATGCTGTGAAGAGACGGCACGTTCAAGCCGTTTTGCGATGATGCTCAGAGATTCGGTAAGAAGAAATGATTCTGCAATGTTCATCTGCGAGGCGAAGAGATTCGGGGATGAGATGAGAGAGGAGGACACGCTCTATTTGAAGAGCCATGGGGCGATAAGCAATAGCTCCTTCATAACTGGCATGGGGGCTGCATTCTTCTTTCCCATCTTTGCCGGAATCGGGATAAATGTGATCCGCTTCTCGAACAGCGGGATTCCAGAGGGATGGTATGAGGCGGTAATGCTTACCGCTATCTGCTACATAATATTTGCAAACTATATTGGACAGTACAGAAAGGAGAGCAAGGTGAAAAGCAGCATGTATGCGAGCCTGTTCGCGATTGTCGGAATAACTGCGTTAAGGCTCTCCGCCACGCTGGCTGGTGCAATGATATGATAGATATGATACTTAGATGATAACATGAAGATACCAAAAATTGTATCAGGAAAGAGAAAGAAGGCTCAAGGGTCTCTTGAGTACATAATGATGCTCTCCGCAGTGAGCATAATAGTCGTGATAGCGATAGCCTTGATGATGCAGCTAAAGGGGGTTGCGTTGCATCCGTTCGCAGGAGGGGCAGGCAACCTTACTTCAGTGCTCTCGAACGAGATAGCGAACCTCTCCGGAATGGTGAAGTAATGCGCGGGCAGGTCTCTCTGGAGTTTATTTTATATACGGTTTTCGCTACCGCAGCCCTTGCAGGGATCCTCTATGTTTACAAGGCTGGCTTTCCGGCGATGAGCAGGCAGGAGGGCATCGATTACGTGGGCGAGCTGATAAACGAAGTGAACTCCAGGATGGGAAGCACATACGCCCAGTTCACTGCGTATGTGCCCAAGGCTGTATGCAATACAACGATAAATGGAGGATACGCGGATATCTAT
This sequence comes from Microcaldota archaeon, assembly GCA_021792775.1. Taxonomy (GTDB): domain Archaea; phylum Micrarchaeota; class Micrarchaeia; order Micrarchaeales; family Micrarchaeaceae; genus JAJYXL01. The sequence goes on along the minus strand of JAJYTZ010000004.1, from coordinate 32,757 downwards.
GGGAAGAGATTTGTTGTGGATGGGAATGTTTCCTTAAGCGGCGCTCTTTGCGATGGGGGCGGTTTTATACAGGCAGTGCGGATGAGCTATACGAATGGGAGTTACCTGGTGAGCTGATGCATGGACAGATATCTTTCGAATCTTTGCTCCTGACAATGGTTGCAATGGTCTGCGTAATCACTTTGCTTGCCGGGCTCGGGGCTGTTTCGCGCGCCGGCGGGCACGGTAACATCAGTAGTGTGCAGAATCGAACTGAGGCCGCATTGAATCAGAGCATATCTCCATACTCGTATTTTAAGATTTACGTTGGGTGATGAATTGAGGGGCTTTGCAACAGGAATAGATGCGATTGTCGGGATTCTTATCTTTTCGGTAACTATGATAGGTGCAATAGCAGCATACTCGGAGTCCAGTTCATCTCTTACCTATTCTATATCGTCTGGTTACACAAACCTCGCCTCAAATGCGGATATGCAGAGGTTCATATATCTGGCAGAGAGCTCGGATGGGATAGGCAATGCGCTTCTGTCTAACACGACTTATGCGTATCGGCAGATACGCTCCAACTGGAGTTACAATGGCACAGTAAGCGCAAGTGCAGGCAGGGTTCTGGTGCTCAACGGTAGGCTCTACGGAATGTGGTGGGATAGATGAGAGCGCAGACCGCACTTGAGTTTATGCTCATCATGGGAGCAGTAGTGGGGCTTGCTGCAGTGGCCATAGGAGTCTATATATCTATACAGAAAGGAAATACGACAAGCATAAATGAGATGCTCAAAAGCACCACGACTGTGGCCGCAAACACTGGTATCGTTTTATTGCCGAATTTCTACCTGTATCTTCCGGCCGCGTTCAAAGTTGGGAGCGCTGGTTCTGCGATGTTGGTAGTCAGCTGGCCCGGAAGTTTTGTCGTGGATGGGCTGAACCTTTCCGCGGAGAATGCCAGCGTTATATCGCAAGGATCAAAAAGTGAGAGTTCGAATGGCACTTACTTGGGATATTTCGAAATTGTACCGACCGAGCAGGGAAAGGTAAAGATGAGTGTGAGGGGGGTAATACATTATGCAAACACCACAAAGAATTTTTCAGAGAGCGCTGTGAGCTTTGCTACTTATCCCTCCCGGCACAACCGCACAGCATATGGGATATCAGCCACGATACTCCAGCATAACTCGAGCGCGTTCTTCGGCAGCGTGCCGAGCGGTAGCATCTATACAATATCAACATCCACACACTGTGCTTATTCAAACTGGGAGGGACATCTCTACAAGATAGTAGCGCAGTGTGGTGCTGGGGCAAGCTGGTACTATTATGTCGGCTCTGCAGAGTGCTATTATGGAGCGGGGAGCCAGTACAGGGCGTACTGCCTGTATAAATCGGATATAGGCACCTCTTACATGACTAACAGGAACGGCACATACAACTACAGCATAACCCTCCTTCTCCAGAACAACCAAACACTTCTCAGATCAAACCTCAGCAGTGCTGAAAGCACTAACCAGATATACTCAAATGGCAGAGACTTCGGAAATGCGACTGTCTCAGGTACGGTTTACGGAAATTCGACACCACCGCGATACACTATCAAAGCTCAAGGGGGCGCGTATTCCCAAGTGCCGGAAAAGGATTACAGTACCTTTGATAGTTACCTGAATAATACACTTGCAACACTCGCATACTATAATGGGAGTAAGATAAGCGGTGCCTCTTCTGACATAGCCGCTGAACAGATAGGCAAGTACAATTCCGAGGCCGAGAGCCTTTTATCGAACAATGCTGGAATGGGCAACTGTACTATGGTAGGGAGCGTGCCTGGACCAGAGTATTTATGCAAAGTTGACGGAGTCATCTCGTTCTCAAACATAACGGCGCGCCTTGATGGATATTATGGAAATATGACCGTCGATTACGGAAAATCAGTGATAAACATAAGGTAGTAAGAGAGAAGAGATGACAGGTAAGAAAAGGGAAGACAATGAGAGGGCAATTAGCTACTATCGAGGGCATAATCGCATCGGTGATAATTATCTCTGCGATAGGGATGGCTGCTAACGCGGGTGTATGGAACCAAAACGGCTCCGGTGTGAGAGCTTACAATACTGTATATGATATGGCACAGGCGATTGCGAAAAACAGTACATTGGATGAATGCCTGTACTCAGGGAATGCTCTCTGCGTCAACGGCTTTCTTAGGACCCTGGCCTCGATAGAGAAAGACTCCAGCGTTTCAATATATTACAACGGATCGACTTATAGGGAAGGAGGGGGCATATGCCTGTACAGAAAGAGCTTTTGTTACATCCTTGGCGGTAAAGGGATATGCACCTCCGCATGTGGTTAGATGGGATTCTACGGATTGCTTATAGTAGCGGCGATAATAACAGTTGCGCTTGTTTCAAGGATGAACTCTAACATGCATCCTGCAGAGTCGGAGCTTGCCTCTCAGATAAATCTCTATAAGGGGATAGTTGGCGCGGAGATATGGTCTGTCGGTATAATGCACAGCGCCAACACTGTGAATATGACGAAGATAGCCGATATAGATGGCATGGATCTTACAGAATCGCATGGGATACTTACAGTAAGCGATTCCTTTTACCCGAAGGTCTACAAGAGCTACATATGAGATTTTGTGCTTACCTTCTTCTGCTGCTTAAACATCTCTATGACCTCCACGCTGGTGGTCGAGTCTTCCGCGCTCTTGTCCTTTCGTATCGGCTCTTCCCCTATTATCCTAGGAAACCTGAGAGCGTAACCCGTGCCGTTTTTGCCTGCGCCGCACGTATGCATCGGCGACCTTGTTATCTCGTCAGCCCTCACTGTGACCACATATTTGGGCTCAACCCAGAAGTCAGGTTGGATGATCGATTCTACACGGGCAGGTTTCGACTTCAGGCGTATTTGGCTGAGCTTCTCCCTTAGCTCCCGCATCCACTTCTCTGTGAATCCCGTCCCAATTCTCGACACAGTCTCAAACATGTCATTCTTTTTATCGTAGACTCCGCAGAGAAGACCGCCAAACATGAACTCTGCCCTTGATCCTTTCCCAAGGTAATAGCCCAGTATCACAAGATCAAGCGTATCTGAGAGCTCGCCCTTATAGCTGCGCTTCATCTTTATCCAGCTGAATCCTCTCGCCCCTGCGACGTACTGCGCTGATAGGTCCTTCGCTACTATCCCCTCAAGTCCGTCCCCCACCGAAGCTTCGAAGAACCGCTCCAGCCTATCTGCTGATTCTATCACTTCCATCTTGGAGAGCTTTATCTTCTCCGAATCCCTTGACACTATCTCCTCAAGCCGCTTTCTCCTTTCAGAGTATGGGCGTCCCATATAGCTCTTTCCCTCATAGATAAGGTCGAACGCCATTAAATGCAACGGCATCGACTCTGCCATCTCGTTGATGCCGTGCTTTCTCTTGCGCTGTATTGTTTCCTGGAATGGCATGAACTCCTCTGTCTTTTCGTTGAACGCCAGCGCTTCGCCTTCGAATATCACAGAATCCGACTTTACATATCTAATTACCTCTGCCACTATGTCTGGAAACATAGAGGTTGTCTCCTCGAGATTTCTCGAGTATATCTTGACCTGCCCGCCCTTTTTGTGAATCTGGCACCTGAATCCATCATACTTCTGATCTACGGCGCATCTGCCGCCCATCTTTTTGAGAATCTGTTCTGCTGTGGGAAGGCGTTCTGCCAGAGCTGGTCTTATCGGCCGGAAGAGGCTTACCCCTATGTCTCTGATTCCCTTATTTCCCTCTTTGAATAAGACCCTTGCAACATAGCCAAGGTCGCTGCATATGTTGTACGCGCCTTCAAGTAGCTCCTTGGAGGAGCGATTGCCGGTAACGGCAACTGAGAGCGCCTCTAATACAGTATAATCGCCGGCTCCCAGTCTCAATTGACCGAGAGGATACCTTACCAGATACCTGCATTCGAGCGGAGTTGAAGCTGCAAGCATCTCTGCAAGTATGCGTATCTTAAGCTCTTTGCTGCCAGATCTTGATGTCTTTGCTATCTTCAGCATCGAATCGTAGACCATCTCTACAGTATAAGTGGAGGAGCTCATCCTCCTAAGCTTTGATTCTGACCTCAGCCTCTCTGCGGCAGAGCCTAAGTCTCCAAGTTTCCTGTATAACGCTTCGACATCCGCTTTGCTCGCCCCTGTGGCGATAGATATGGAGTCCTGTGCCATCTTTACCGCAAGACCGAACTCTACCCCTTCGTATGGGGCGGCGAGTACGCCCTGCACCATGTACACAACCTTGTCTATCTCTGCGTATTTGAGACGCTTGAAGAGCTCTGACATGACCTCTATCATGCTGAGCCTGGATGACAGTCCTTCAAGCTTCTCGTAGAAGCCAGCAAGCTCCTTGAATTCCATAGGAGTACACCTAGCTCTTAGCCCATGGGCATGAGAGTACTAAACCGTAATTGTTCGACTTGCCAATGACTGCATTGATGTTGGAAGAGCTACCTGAACACTCAAGTCCGGATATCACGCCGTACAGCGAGCTTCCCGATATAATATCTTGCGTTGAGTTGGATAAGAACCATCCTGTCCCGCTATGCGGGGACGAGGCAGAGTCAAGGATGTCAAAGAAATCAGTATTATTGAGATAGTAGGATATTCCGGAAGCGTTGACGGTTGTGTTGCTGAGCGTCCCGTTAGAGTCGTGATATAGATATATTCCGTTTGACCTGCTTGAGACTGTCATATTCTTGATGTCGATCCCGGAGGAACTTGAGGCCGATACGGCATAGGAATTGTTGGCTGTGCTGTTTGAACCTATCGTGTTGTTAAAGACAAGCACCTTCGAGTTCTTTATCGATATTGCAGGGGAGAATCCCTTCAGATTGCAGTTGTATATCTTGCCGTTGTTGGAGTTTAGGAATGATGCGAATGTCCCGCCGTTGGTCGCTATGACTGTGTGGTTGTTGCAGTTTATCGTGGTATCGTTCGAGTATACCGCAAAGCATGTGGCGCCGGAAGAGTACGCATAGTCTGACTGGAGGGTGTAGGTAGATGGTCCGAGAGCCGATGTGCAGCTTAGCGACTGGCCTTTCTGCACAGCGGCAAGCCAAAGACAGCCAGCTTTCTTAGTGCCGTAGTTTACCCCGCCGTTCTCTGCATTTATCCCGGAATCGCTGGGGCTGCATCTGTAGTCATACGACCCGCTCAGCGAGAAGTTGTTGTAGCTTACTAGGTTGTCTATCGAAGAGCTGTTCAGGAATATCCCGATATAGTTTTCCAGTCCGCCGTTGCTGTATATCGTGTTGTTCCTGGAACTGTTTATCTCGATTGCATACCCTGTCTTCACATATTTGACTATATTATTGGAAACCATGCTGGAAAAGACATTGTGGAGGTATATACCGGACTGTGTCTCGTTGGATAGGCGATTGTTCAGCACTTCTAAATCGGATGATCCGGAAAGCGAGATTCCAACCGACTGGAAGGGACCTGTCGCGATGTTGTTTATTATAGTGTCTTTGGAAGAGTTTGAGACGTTTATGGAGGTGCCGAAGTTGTCTGTAGCACAGTTCTCGACTGTTATGTTATTAGAATGGATGGCAAGCACAGCGGAAGTGGCAGCGCCGTTGAGAAGTCTGTTTGTTATTATATGGCCATTGCAGTTGAGAGTTATGTTGCTTACGTTCCTTATGCTGAAGCAGGATGAAGAATCGCTGAACATGTCGTTCTGGAGGGTGTAATTTCCGGAGAACTTGAGAGCGCTGCAGGAGCTGAGGTAGAACTGGTTGAGCTCCGGCGTTATATAATTGGAGCATCGTGCCCAAAGGGTATCTGATATTCCGCATGTCAGGTTCTCGGCAAAGTTTGTAAGCTGGCCGACAGAGCTGTTGGTCGCGAATATGTCTACGACAGAGTTGTTGACCGCTTTTCCTGATGTAAATGTCTCTGTCTGCGAATTGTTCAGATATATACCTATCGAATTGTTGTATACATCAAAATGGGAGAAGACATTCGTACTTGATTTCTTTACTGATATGCCGATAGCAGAGCCTGTTATCTTAGAGCCGTTGACAGTCACCCCGGTAGAGTTTATCAGCTGTATACCAACTATCCTTGCATTGGTGTTGCAGCCGCTCAGATTGTCAAAGTAGGAATTGACTATCGATATGCCGATGGTCGCGTTCGTTATGTAGTTGTTGTTGCAGTAAAGATTTACGTGGGGCGAATCTATCGTTATGCATGGCACGTGATATGACCAGGAGGCGCCAAACGGTTCTACATAATAGGCGTTTATGCTCTTGTTGAGGTAGTAGTTTCCCGGGATCTCTATCGCGCCGCAGCTGTTTATCTTGCTGCCCAGCGATATTTTGGAGATATTGGCAGGTACGTTCTTTAAGGAGCAGGAAAGGAATGAACACCCGTAGTTATTCACGCACGAGTTTGATTTGGCTGTGCTGGTACCGTATACGCCGCTGTTCAAGCTGCACGTGAAAGAGGTATTTGTCTTTAGCACTGTGTTGTTGATGTATGTATTGTTGGACGAAGAGTTGATGTACAGGCCGATCCTGTTCGATGAGATATTGTCGTTCTGCATCGTATTGTTGGATGAGCCGTTAACCAGGTATACAGAGCTGTAGTTTGTCTTTATGCCTTCAAACCGGTCGTTTTTGAATACAGATGACTTTGTAGAGTTAAGATACAGGTTTGACTGCACATTATACGATATGTTGTCTTTTGAGGCGTTCACCACACTTGAACCGATTGACCTGAGTCCGTAAGAGAATTTTGTTATGTGGCAGTTCTGCACTGAGACGTTCTTTGATTTGCTTATTGAGACGCCTGTAGAATAGGATGTGCCTACGGCATACGGACCTGAGCCGATAATGCTGCCGTTCTGGCAATCAATAAGGACATTGCTTGATGTTATGCTCATGCAGCTGCCGCTGAGGCCTTGGTATACCGCATTTCCAGTCAGATAGTAGAGACCGGGTTTCGATATCGCAGAGCAGCTTGAGATATGGTAAGACTCAGCGTATGGTATCGTTGTTGTTGAGATTGTAGTTGGCGGTTTGAATATATAATGGGAGCCAAGGGCAGCAGCTACTGCTATTACCAGCACTAGGATTATTGCGTACGTAGCCAGACGTGCAGGCCTTCCTTTTTTTTCGGTCTTTTTCTCTGCAGGCTGCTGTGCCTCACCCTGTATCGTGTTGGGCTGGGGTGGTTGTTGCTGTGAGGCGTTCTCCGTCTCTTCTGCGACTGGTGTCGTTATAGTTGGGGTTCTAGAGGTAATAGGGAGTTCTGGTTGGGAGGGTTGCTGAGTCGATTCTGGGGCGTTTGTTACAGAAGGAGCGGATGGCTGATTCTCATTCTCAACTTCGTTGCTGTCAGTACCAGAATTTGACTCTGACTCGCTTTCTGGGACAGTCTCTTCAGGCTCCGTGCTATCTGAACCGTCGTCGTTTTCTACCGTTCCCTCTATCTTAATCCCTTCGGGAGGCGTGCCTGATTGTGTATCATCCTCTTTCCCGCCCTCAACTATGTGGATATTATCAGAATCGTCCATAACGGTTATCAATACGCTTAAAGGCTTAAAACCCTTTTCTTACAAGATGGATGCAGTGCCTCAGTAGCTCAGTGGTAGAGCGCCTGTCTCGTATTAAAAACTGGAAAACAGGAGGTCGGGGGTTCAACTCCCCCTTGGGGCTAGGGTTAGATGGGTCGTATCTTATTTTACGTAGTACAAATGTATTCCAAACGTAATACTTATATATTTATTTGCTTATAATATACTTGTGGTATCATGTCAGAAGTTATAACGATAAGGGTTCCTAAGAGCGTGAAAATGCTTATGAAGGAAAGCGACATTAATTGGAGCGAGGACATACGTCGGTATATAGAATCTAGAGCTAAATCTCTACATTTACATAAGTTGCTAAAGCGCATGAAGCCTGTGAAGACCACAGGTAAAAATCCTGTTGATAGCACAGTCCTTATAAGAGAAGACCGTGATGACAGATGATTGTGGTAGATGCAAACGCCGTTTTTAAGCTGGTAGTTAAAGAAAAATATTCTGATAAGACTAGGGAAATATTTTTGCGCCAGACTAGTTCAGGGGAGCCCATAGACGCGCCGGATGTGATAGTCTCAGAGGTTCTGAACGCACTATGGAAGGATTATGTTATTAGGAAAAATCTAAGCAAGAACGCATTTGAGCAAGCATTAGATAACTTTAGCTCGATTATAAACGAATTGAATCTGATACCGGCTAATGATTTGAAGGATATGGCTATCAGAATTGCAGTATCAAAGCATGTTACCGTCTATGATTCTATGTACATTGCTGCAAGTATCATGAGCGGGAAACCTTTGCTAAGTTTTGATGAAAAGATGTTAAGGATTGCTTCAGAACTTGGCGTTCAGTTAGTACTGTGACATCCCCCAACTAGTGAATTACCTTGAGCTTTGGCCTGAGGCAGTTCACATAAGAGAAGATACCGCTTATGCTCTTTTTACCCTGTAAACCTCTATAATCTCTATGAAGTCCTTTTTACGCTGTGATAATTTGCCTTTGTTCGGATTACTGGGGCTATGCCAGCTTAACTTCGTAGGCCTTACATTCATTCTTTAGATTAGCATCAAAGGTCAATAGTGGCAGGTCTCTTTTCTTTGCGAATGATAGTATGAGTTTATCATTGAATCTTTTGAATGTTGTGTGCTTTTCCTGCATGATCATATCTTTTGCCTGCACGATTTCATCTTCACTTATACCAAGGACTTCGTAGGAGTTCAAAATCTCACTTATTTCCTCGTCGATTGTCTCCTTATTCAAGCCCATTCTGTTTAGTGCGTACGTAAGCTCCTCCAATACGACGGTTGGTAAAATGCCGTTGTTGATCCTCTCGAGATATTCTTTGGCTTTCTCATGCATCTCCGAGCCTTTTATTATGTAATCTACTAATACGTTTGTGTCTATCACACATTCCATTTTACCGCCTCTGCAAAGCCCTCGTCTATTGCATCTTCTATTTCCTTATCTGTTATCCGCCTGCCAAGGTCGATGATTTTTAGGGTTAATTTCTTTCGTGGTGCCTTCGCTATGCTAACCTTAAGCCGTTTGTTTATAAGCAGGGATAGTTTTCTGGTACTTCCATACTCCTTTACAGATTCTGCCACAAGCTCTTGATACAGCTTGTCCTCCAGCATAATTGTTGTCTTTACCATGATTATTTATAGCATCTAAACATATAAAAACTTTACGTTTAGATGGCTTATTGGAGTTGTGGGTGCAAGACAATTCAATTACCAAACAAAAATATCCCGGAAGAGGCAAATGACATAATACTTGAAGAAGTAAAACCATTCCGAATGTCTTTTATAAACAAAGAGGTGTCGCTTAAACAAATATCTAAACAAATACGAAGATTATTTCTTTTCGTATTCTCTCTGCGCCTTTGTCCGAAGTTTCACTCTTGCTGTTGTGTTCATAGAATCTTTTGCCTTGAGGTATTCTTCCCACGCCTTCGTCCGAAGTTTCACTCTTGCTGTTATGTTCACAAGATTTTTTGCCTTTAGGTATGAATCCCATGTCTTTATTTGAAGTTCCACTTTTTTGGTTATGTTTTTATGGTCTTGTTCCTTTAGGTATTCTTTCTGCGCCTTTGTTTGAGATTTCATTTTTTGGGTTGTTGTCATTTCATCACTTCTGTCTTTTTAAGTATTCTGCATATTGCAGGTGTGCACGGCATCGTATCTTTCCAGTCTACCACTTACCTAAACGCCAACTCTACATCCGACTCGTATACCGTCTTCCTCTTTGCGTGCTTGGACAGATTCACCGACTTCTTTGCTGCTTCGAATGCGATCTTGTCCACCATCGTCTCAAATGCACGCACTGCCTCGCTGCTTACCCTATCTGCGCCAACGTCCTTGAATATTCTCTTTACTGTAGAATTCTTTATGTACATCTCAAACACCTTTTTCTGTTCTGCTTATGACCAGACCTTCGTAGTTATAATTACTTGCGAGCATGCCAAATACAGTATCGTCCCGCGCCAGATCCCCTCCCATCTGGTCAAAACCGCTATCCGTCTTAAGCACAAATCTTTTGTTCCAACTGTTTAAAATATCTTCCCCCGCCTTTACTCTCTGCTTAATCTGGCTTATGTCCTTGCCATCATGTATCATCTCCATAAAGATCCGATAGTCTTCCGGATATTTGGTCGTGAATGATGTGGAGACCAGGATGCCTTCATGCTTCATGCCGCAGTGCCTTAACACGGCAATCGATGCGTTGTTGTCTCCGTATGCCTTAGCATGTATGTGCCCGATGCCAATCTCTCTGAATCCGAAGCCCAGCATTAGCATAAGCGCCTCTTTGGCATACCCTTTGCCCCTATGCGCCTTTCCTACCCAGTATCCGACCTCGGCATCTAGGTTTTTGGTCCTTATTGTTATACTTATAAGACCGGCAAACTCTCCATCCCTTCCGCGTATGCACATTGTGTGGCTCTTTTCTGCCGCAGTATCTATAATTACCTTCTCTAGAAATTCTGCTGCATCGGCTTTAGTGTAAGGATAAGGAAAAGACCCGAGGTTCTGGACATTCAGCGCGACACCTATGTCATTTGCCTCTTTTGCTATATCATCAATCTCGCCTAGAGCAATACTCTCTATCGATATTCTGCCTTCCCCTTTTATCAGATAGCCCCCCATGTTCCCACCGATTTTCTCATTGTTTGTTACCTGTATTATACTGCCCGTCCCCATTATAAACTGTTTGGTAAACATCTTTTTCAGAAACCTTTTTAATGCTTTTCTGCTAATCTACATGAGCGTACCTGCAACCTTGCATTGGCAGAGGTTAGCCTTTATTCCCGGTGAACTGTTGAACTCCCCCAAGTTATTGTTAGAACACAAGGTATTGAGCGATAGCGATGCAAAGAAGATTTCTGAGAAATACAAAGTACCCCTTAATAAGTTCCCAAAGATAAGTTCAAAGGATCCGCAAGTATTGAAGATAGAAGCACAGGCAGGCCAGCTCATAGCAATAAATAGGGTAGAGTGGGGAAAGAGCTACGTTTACTACAGGGTAGTAACCGATTGAGGATTGTTATTATGGAAAATGAACATGACATAATTAGGGCTTATCTGGAATCCAATCCGCTTTCACAGCAGCAAATAGACAGCTACAACAGGTTCGTTGGGAGCACTATTCACAAGATAATGGAGAATATGAGCGTCATTGAACCAAACATAAAGGACTATTCGATAAAACTTAGCGGACTTAGGTTCGCCCCTCCGATGGTTGTGGAATCTGATGGCACATCAAAACGGATAATGCCGCACGAGGCTGTGGCCAGAAACCTGAATTATTCTGCGCTCGTATACGCTACCTACACTCCATTGATAAGCGGAATACCGAAAGTGGATGATGTCAAGGAGACGATTATAGGAGAGCTGCCGGTCATGGTCAGGAGCAGCATGTGCTATACGAGAAACATGACAAGAGAACAGCTGATACAGGAGCATGAAGACCCTTACGATCCAGGAGGATACTTTATAATAAAGGGCACTGAGCGCGTGCTTGTAGGCATAGAGGATATTGCTCCGAACAGAATGCTGAATTCTATCGACAAGAAAGGTTCTGCGGTAACAAGTGTGACCTCCACCACGCTTAGCTTCAGGGCGAAGTGCAGCGTGACCAGAGACAAGTACGGAATTTACACAGTAATGTTCCCGACCATAAGCAAGGGAATAGACATAATCCTGGTGCTCAAGGCGCTCGGTCTCAGCACCTCCGACGTGATAAAGTATATCTCAAACAACGATTCCAGAAACGATATGCTGCTCAACATAGAGTCATCAGAATCCAAGGAGGTATCTGAGAAAGAGGTACTTGTGCTTCTCGGAAAGATATCGGCGCCGAACCAGGCTCCTACATATCAGATAAAGAGAGCTGAATCGCAGCTCGATATGTATATACTTCCACATCTTGGAACAGAGAAAGAGAATCGCATCGCAAAAGCGCAATATATCATAAAGATGGCGGAGAGGGCATCACTGCAAGCTTATGGGTACATAAAGAAGGACGATAAGGACAGCTATGCCAACAAAAGGGTCAAGCTTTCCGGCGACCTTCTCGAAGAGCTCTTCACATCGGCGTTCAAGGCGCTTGTCAAGGATATAAGTTATAGGGTGGAAAGGACGAACGCGAGGGGGCGCAAGATGACGATGCATACCAACATAAACCCAGACACGCTTAAAGACAGAATACTTTATGCTATGGGAACGGGCTCATGGCCTACCGGGCAGACAGGAGTGTCGGAAGTGCTTGACAGAGTCAACTTCCAGAGCAGTCTTGCGCACATAAGAAGGGTAAAATCTACGCTCGCCAAGAAACACCCAAACTACCCGGCAAGGGATGTACACGGCACGACCATAGGGAAGATATGCCCGACAGAAACTCCTGAGGGAACTGCAGTAGGGCTCACAAAATACCTTGCGCTTATGGCGAAGGTAACAATCGGGGCTGACGAGACCCAGGTAATAGAAAGCATGAAGAAAATCAAACTTATATGAACCGCAGGTTATATCATGACTAAGGAGAACAATCTTTGCACCGTATTCTTTGACGGAAAACATATAGCGGATGTCAAGGATGGAAAGGCGTTCGCAGAAGAGATAAGGAAAAGCAGAAGAAAAGGACTTATCTCTGGGGAGGTAAATGTCGCTTACATAAAGAGGCTTAACGAGGTACATGTCAACGCAGACAAAGGGAGAGTCAGGAAGCCATACATAGTTGTGGAGGACAGAAAGAGCAAGTTCGACGCAGACCTGAAAGAGAAACTTATGAAGAAGGAGATCGATTTTAATTATCTGGTAAGGAGAGGGATTATAGAATACCTCGATGTTGAAGAAGAAGAAAACATACTGGCTGTAATGAGGGAGGAGGAGATAACAGAACAGACTACGCATCTTGAGGTGCATCCCGCGATAATGTTCGGGCTGATTGCCAACATCAGTGTCTTCCCTGAGTTCAACAGCGTAGGTAAGCACCCGCTCGCATGGCAGCTGATGAAACAAGCTCAGGGATTGCCTGCGATGAACTTCCAGAGCAGGTTCAATGCTCGTTCGTTCCTTTTGCATTACCCGCAGAAGCCGCTTATAGATAGCGTAACATACAGGGCTGCGAACCTGGAGAAGCATGCGAACGGACAGAATTTCATAGTGGCTGTATCGACATACTTAGGATATAACATGTCAGATGCTGTGGTAATAAACAGGGCTGCGGTAGACAGAGGTCTTGGAAGGAGCACATTCTTCAAGACATACTCAGACGAAGAGAGAAGGTATCCTGGAGGACAGCAAGACAGGTTCATAATCCCAAGCCCGACAGTAGATGGCTATGAGGGAGAACAGGCTTATTCCAAACTTGGAGAGGATGGGATAGTGGAGGAAGAGATGGAGGTAAACGATGGCGACATAATAATAGGAAAGACATCGCCACCTAGGTTTCTGGAGGAACAGACAGCCTTTGGCGCAGGCATAGACAGAAGCAGGGACAATTCAACAAAACTCAAGGCAGGCGAATCCGGGACTGTTGACAATGTGATGATAACAGAAACATCTGGCGCAACAAAGATAGTAAAGGTCGTAATAAGAAGCAATATGATCCCAGAATTGGGAGACAAGGTTGGATCAAGGCATGCGCAGAAAGGAGTCATCGGAGCGATAATTCCGCAGGAGGACATGCCATTCACGAAGGATGGGATAGTCCCCGACTTGCTGCTCAGTCCGATGGGACTGCCGAACAGGATGACATTCGGCCACATACTTGAGATGCTTGGAGCAAAGGCCTCCGTGATAAAAGGAGTAATACAGGACGGAACCCCATTCTCTAGGAAAGGCACGGAACTTATCAATTATTATGGAGACGTGCTGGAAGCGGCAGGTTTCGACCGGAACGGAAACGATGTATTATATGATGGAAAGACAGGAAAGAAATTCTCTGCATCGGTGTTCATGGGACCCGTATACTATTACAGGCTTCACCAGATGACAAAACTGAAGCTGCAGGTCAGGAGCAGAGGACCTGTACAGATACTTACAAGACAGCCGACAGAGGGAAAACCGAGAAGCGGGGGGATAAGGCTGGAAGAGATGGCGCGTGATGCCTTAGTCGGACATGGGGCTTCTTTGGTGCTCAAGGATCGTATGCTGGAGCAGAGCGACAAGGACACTGTGTGGATATGCAGGGAGTGCGGTGACATGGGATACTTCGACCATATAAAGAACATGCCTGTGTGCCCGACATGCGGGCCGGGATCAAAGTTGGATAGCGTAGAGATAAGCTACGCATTCAAGGTGCTGCTGGACGAGCTGAAGTCCCTGCATATGCTTGCAAGGATAAAACTGAAAAATGAGTGAGTGGTATAATGTATGCTGAATCGATCGATAGCATAAGGTTCTCCGTTGTAAGTCCGGAGATGATAAAGAAGATCAGCGTAGCGAAACTTGCGATACCTGACACATACAACGAAGATGGCTATCCGATAGATGGAGGGCTCATAGACCAGAGACTCGGAGTAATAGATCCTGGACTGAGGTGCAAGACATGCGGAGGAAGGGCGAAGAGCTGCATGGGACACTTTGGGCATCTGGAGCTCATAAGGCCGACCATACATCCAGAATTCGCAAGGCTTGTATTCATGATAATGCAGTCCACATGTGATAACTGCTACAGAGTTCTCGTAAGCGAGAAGAATATAGACATTCTAAAGAGCGCTGAGGATGAGCAGATAGCGAGCATGGCGAAGCTCAAGAGCGTGAAGAAGTGTCCGCATTGTGGCGCAAAGCAGAAAAAGCTGAAGTTTGAGAGGCCTACCTTCTTCTATATGGACGGAGAACGCCTGAAGTCGGACAGCATAAAGGACTGGATGTCGAAGATAAGCAATGATGACCTTGCGGTTATAGGGATAGATGGAGATGTAGTGAGGCCGGAGTGGGCCATACTTGGGGTTCTGTTAGTGCCGCCGGTTAATGTGCGCCCTTCGATAACGCTTGAGAACGGGGACAGGAGCGAAGACGACCTCACACACAAGCTTGTAGAGGTTATGAGGATAAACCAGAGACTTGAACAGGATATAGACGCAGGCGCGCCGCAGATAATAATAGACGACTTATGGGAACTGCTCCAGTATCACGTTACAACTTACTTCAACAATGAGACTCCGGGGGTGCCTGTGGCAAGGCACAGAAGCACAAGGCCGCTGAAGACGCTCTCCCATAGGCTAAAAGGGAAAGAGGGAAGGCTGAGATACAACCTCAGCGGAAAGAGGGTGAATTTCACAGCAAGGACCGTCATATGCGGAGATCCGAATCTCAGCATAAACGAGGTAGGTGTGGCGCAGACGATAGCGGAAAGGCTTACCACACCCATGCACGTGACCCTTTGGAACATTGAAAAGGCAAAGGAGCTCATAGACAGAAGGGAATATCCAATGGCCACGAACGTTATAAACAGCGATGGCGTGAGGAAGAGAGTTACCGAATCGAACAGGATAGAACTGGTCGCATCCATAGCGCCAGGATGGATTGTGGAGAGGCAGCTTGTCAACAACGATGTGGCTCTTTTCAACAGGCAGCCTACACTTCACAAGATGTCGATTATGGCGCACAGGATAAGAGTGCTGCCAGGCAGGGTCATGAGGATGTCGGTTAATGCGGCCACTCCCTACAACGCTGACTTTGATGGCGACGAGATGAACCTGCACATACCTCAGTCAATAGAGGCGATCGCAGAGGCAAGATACATAATGAAACCGACAGACGTTATACTTACCCCGAGAGACGGCTCTCCTGTGATGTACATAGACGAGGAAGGGATAGTAGGCGCTTATTTCCTGACGTCTAGCAATACTTATTTTGATAAGGAGGAGACGTGCTCAATGCTCGCATACGCTGGCGTAAGCGAGATGCCAGAGCCTGATAAGGATGGAAGATACAGCGGAAAATCGATCTTCTCAGTGCTGCTTCCGAAGGGACTGGATTATGAGGAGAAGGGAGGAGCTGTAATCATAAAGGATGGAAAGCTCGTAGAAGGATTTATCAGGAAACAGACCATAGGCAGCGGAAAAGGGCTTCTCCTCAAAAAGATATATATGGACTACGGAGGCGAAGCGGTAGCCGACTTCATATACAAGCTGACCAGAGTGACGTACATGGTAGTATACGCAAAAGGGTTCAGTATAGGAGTCAAGGATTACCTTACAAATCAGAACATACAAAGGGAGAGCAAGAAGATAATAGAGGATACGCAGGATAAGGCGCGTGAAATCCTGGAAAGTTACAAAAAGAGAAGCATGGAGATACTTCCGGGATATAGCAGCAAGGAGACATACGAGATGCTGGTGCATGCCGCGACAGGCAATGCAAGAGGTACAGGCGTAAAGTACATAGAGAAGACATTCAGCACAGACAACATGGCGTTCCTCATACCTACGCTTGGCGCTAGAGGGGGAATACAGAACCTTGTGCAGATGCTGATGTTCTTGGGTCAGCAGTCTGTAAGGGGAAACAGGATAACAAGAGGATACAGCGGAAGAGTCATACCTTACTTCAAGAAGAACGATAGAAGTCCGGAAGCAAAAGGTTTCATAGCGTCCTCGTTTATGGACGGGCTGGAACCGAGGGAGTTCTATATGCATGCTATGGGTGCGAGAGACTCAACTATGGGCAAAGCGCTTGTAACGGCGGTCAGCGGTTACCTTATGAGAAGGCTCATACACGCATTGCAGGACATATATGTCGAGAGCGATCTGAGCGTGAGGAATGCGGCAGGGGACATAATACAGCCGATATACGGATCTGATGGAATCGACACGATATACGAGACCTTGTAGATAGATTGATTGTGAGAATATGGAGATAAAAAAGAATGAGATAGCGTATGGAGAGCCGGTGGGCGTAGTAACTGCGCAGTCCATAGGAGAGAGATCCACTCAGATGGTTCTAAGAACATTCCACTCTGCCGGCATAACATCTGAGGTGGTATCAGCAGGACTGCCGCGGCTGATAGAGATACTCGACGCAAGAAAGAAGCCAAAGCACCCGACTATGACGATAACATTTGACAGGAAGATGGCGTCAGATTATGAGAGCGTAAAGGAGGTAAAGACTAAGATAGAGGAGGTAAAAGTAAGTTCACTGCTTGGGGGATTTGAGGAAAACCTTAAGGCAGGGACTATGGTCCTCGATATGGATAAGGAGGCGATGACTATGCACTCCATAACTGTAAGGAAGGTGATGGAGATCATATCGCATAGATTCCCTGATGTCGAGCTATCGAACGAGGGAAGCAGCATCTCTGTCAGATGCAGAAAGAGGAAGGAGATAAAAGCGGTAAGGACGATCTTCGTAAATATAAGGGCAGAGATGATAAGCGGGGTTGAAGGCATAGAAAAGGCGGTTGTGAATGCGGATGGGGACCTGTTCTATATATCGACAAGCGGAAGCAACCTCAAGGGAGTCTTGGAGGTGGGTGGGGTAACCCAGGAGAACATATACACGAATGATATGTTTGAGATACTGAATGCGTTTGGAGTCGAGGCCGCAAGAGCCGCGATATTAAATGAGATGATGCAGGTATTCGCAATAGAGGATACAAAGATGAATGTGAAGCATGCGATGCTCATAGCTGATGCGATGACTTACGCAGGAACTATAAGAAGCATAGGCAGGCATGGGCTCGCCGGCGACAAAGAGTCGGTATTTGCAAGGGCTGCTTACGAAGAGACGATAAAGCACTTCGTCAATGCTGCGTTCTTCAGCGAGACTGACAGACTTAGGGGAGTTGCGGAGAACATAATAATAGGGAGGCAGATAACAGTAGGCACAGGAAGGGTAAAGCTTATGATAAAAAACAAGGACCTGGAAAAGATAAAGGCGGAGGATTAGCAAAGGATAAAAACCTTACATATAATATCTAAGAGAATTCTATGATACAAGAGAGGCCGTTTGACATACTTAGCAAGTCAACAGGAAAACAGGTTCTTATAAGGCTAAAGGGAGGAGTCTCGATAAGAGGAACGCTGACATCATTCGATGCGCACATGAATGTTGTGATAGAAAGCGCGGAGGAGCTGGAAGGAGGAGATCTGAAGGCGAAGCTGGGCACGATACTTCTTAGGGGAGGAAACATAATATATGTGTCCCCTGTTTAGCATTAGCCATACCTGAATATAGAAGAATGAGGTGGGGGGGAATCACAAACCTTTTATTTGCTAGCGGGCATTGGAGGTTATGAGATATACCAAAGGATCTGCGCCAGATGTGCATCTGTAATGCCTCTTTATCTCGGTCGATAGCGGCGCTCTATCAAGAGGGCATATTGGATAGGCGGCGTACCTACAAACGTGCAGAACCTAGTAGATGGTGCCCACTCAATTGGAACGCGGACAATTACGGCGGGAACAACTGTAAGAAGGGATTTTATACATATGCTCTGCCATATTACTGCTGGGCTTCTGGCGCAACGGTAGCGCGCCTGCATGGCATGCAGGAGGTTGCGGGTTCAAATTTCTTTGGCATCTGCAAAGAATGAAAATCCCGCGAAGTCCATTACACGTTCATTAAATGATGGCATAACCCATTTTCAGAAACAGACAGCTGTGGGATACTCCCGACCGAATCGCGTGCTTCTGGAATGGCTATGGCCGGTTGCCATGATGGCACTCGTGTAGTTCCTGCTTCGTCGGCCTGAAAAGGGATCCGAGAACTTGGCGGATGAGAGGTCAGCAGAGAGAAAGTTAGCCGACTATTATCAATCCACTTTTTTCTCCAAGCTTCACATCGAAGGTAGCAAGCTTTGCGATTCCCTCTCTTTCACATATTGCGATTGTATTGCAGTCTGTAAAACTTATATAAGGTTTTTTCTGCGTTGAAAAGACTTCCCAGGTTTTTTCAAAAAGTGCATAATCTTCCCTAATGAAAAAAAGGTTTCGTAATTCCTTTCCAGTTGATACTGCAATCTCATAGTTATTTGTACGGGAAAGCAGTACTGTGGTAACTTCATCAATGGTGTACTCGCTTACTGCTCTTTCGCCATGTACCCCATCTTCGATTTCCTTTGCGATTTCTACAGCCCTTTTATGGTGTTTATCGTCTGCGTTTGCGTAAGCCACGATGAAGCTTGCATCAAGGAAGATCATGGAAGCTCACCGCCATATACTATTGTGTCAACCTCTTCACTGCTATTTCGAGTTCCTTTCCCCCAGTGCGTTATCTTTATGTTTGAAATCTTGCCTTTTGGTGTTTGGGTCTTTCCTCTCTTTAGCCATGCCTCCATTGCTTGGCTAAAGGCATCTCCCAACTTCATATCCTCTTCCGCTGCCTTTGCCTTAAATCTTCTGAAGATGCTTTCCTGCAGTCCTCTTATAGTAATATTCATACAAATCACACATGTAATACTTGTGTGAATAAATATATAGGCCTTTGCTTAATGTTTTGCTGTCCACTAATTCGGATTGGGCTTTTTGTCTTTAGATCCAATAATTGTGCGCCAGATGTTCGCTGCATGAATCGCTACAGCAAGGATTATCGCCGCAAGCCCGATAGGAAGAAACAGTTTATGTGATGGGCCTGTTAATGCAACATTCTCGAATAGGATTATTCCTGAGTTCAACAGCACATATTCTAACATTATTACCCTGTAACTTACGCCTTTATGCCGCGATACCCCGGGCACAAATATGTATGATACGCCGAATATAAGCTGGGAGACAAACCCGTAAAGGGGAAGTATGAATATGGGATCTGTCCTTGTTGATATGATACCTGCCATATCAAATGCAAGGAGCAGCGTTCCGATTACAAAATAGATAAAACCTGTTGCAA
This sequence comes from Microcaldota archaeon, assembly GCA_021792775.1. Classification (GTDB taxonomy): domain Archaea; phylum Micrarchaeota; class Micrarchaeia; order Micrarchaeales; family Micrarchaeaceae; genus JAJYXL01. The sequence goes on along the minus strand of JAJYTZ010000004.1, from coordinate 12,888 downwards.
TATACAGTCGCACAATCCTGCTTGTTCCGGCAATATTGTCCATGAGATATCATCCAGAGATAGTTACAACACTTGTGGCATTCAAAAACCCGGAATGATGGTAGTTGTCCGGTTCACTTTGTGGGTATCAACTTCTTTACCTAATGCTCTGCTCACATTTATAAATCTTTTTAATTAAAAAAGATAATTGATGCTATGAAGGCTTCAAATATGAATCTCTTGCTTTTGTTATTGGTTGGGGTAGTAGTGGTGCTGCAGGTATCGTCATTATTCGAAACGCTTGGACTCAGCTCGCGTTTATCATCTGTGAACAGTATAACCAACCAAACCGGTAGAATAGGCTATGTGACTGTAAGTGCTGTGGGTACTGCATCTGCTGTTTCCACAATAGGTACATTATACCTCTCTGTAGAAGGCCGCGGAAAGACAGCCGCAGCAGCTACGTCAAGTCTATCTGCAGAGCTCCTACAAGTAAACTCCTCGGTAAAAAGTTACATAAACGGAAATTCGAGCCTTATCAAAACGACCTATTACGACCTTGCAAACAATACAAACATGACTTACCCGTACTCGTATAATACCTACAACGGATTCGTTGCGGTTGAGTATCTCACCATAACAATTCCAAACGTAAAGAATGTAAGTCCAGCCATCGGTGTGCTGTCCCTGATAAACAACACAGAAGTTACGGGCGCAAGTGCAAGTTTGTCTAACGCGCAGGTAACTGCACTTAGATCAGAGGCGCTGGCGGGCGCGATGCAGAATGCAACTGCACAGGCGTCAATACTGACAAGGAATGCAAGTTTGTCGGTAAATAACGTGACCGTCAACCAATACCACTTCTATCCTGTTCCGTTCATGCTTGGAAGTAGTGCGGCAAAAGGCGGGGCGGTGAGCCCATCATTTTATTCTGGAACCGCAAGCGTTACTGAGTCTGTGACGGTAGTGTTCACTTACAAGAAATACCCGTAGAAAAACTTGCTGGAAGGGCTAAATTATGTCTTGCTGTCAGGCAAGATGTCGAACCAAAACTGCGCGGGACATAGAACGTTCAATATCTTCCAACGACCATTTTCTCTATTTTCATATATCTGTTGATTCTCTGCTTCATTGACTTCTTCACTTCTGATGGATCTGGATTCAGCCGCGCGAGCTTCTGTTTGATAACCTCCCTCGCCACCGCCGCGGCAACGTTCGGCATGAACGATATTGGATTGTTTTTGTGTATTGTTGGGATGATGTTCTCCGTACTTAGCCTCTTCCCGTTTGACTTTGCAAGCTCTTTTGCTGCCGCGAGCAGTATCTCTTTGTTCAGCCCTTTCGCGTTTGTATCGAGAAGGCCTCTCGTTATTGAGGGATAGCATATCATGTTGTTTATCTGGTTTGGGTCGTTGCTTCTTCCTGTTGCTGCTATAAATGCGCCAGCCTTCTTCGCCTCCGCGTATGATATCTCGGGCGTTGGATTGGAAAGCGCGAATATTGCCGGCTTTTCTCCCATCTTTCTGATATACGACTTGTCGAACTTGTAAGACGGTACCGCAGATATGAAGATATCCGCTCCCTCTATCACATCATTCACGTGTCCGCTTACCTTTTTCCTGTTCGTGCATTCTGCTAACATCTCTTTGAACTGGTTCATCCCTTCCTTCCTACCCTTATATATAAGCCCTTTGCTGTCTAGGGAGTACACCTCCCTCATACCTGCAGCGACCAGTAACTCCGCTATCCCCAATCCCGCTGCGCCTGCGCCATTCACTACCACCTTCGAAGCGCTGAATTTCTTTCCTGACAGCTTCAGCACGTTTATCGCGGCTGCCAGCGCCGCCACAGACGTACCGTGCCTGTCGTCATGAAACACAGGTATTGAAAGCTGCTCTGCCAGCCTTTCCTGAACCACAAAGCACTTCGGCGACTCTATATCCTCAAGATGAATGAGCCCGAATGACGGCTCCAGATACTTGCACGTGCTTATTATCTCGTTCTCGTCTGTCGTCTTAAGACATAGCGGTATTGCATCGACTCCTCCGTATCTTTTGTATATGACTGATTTGCTTTCCATGACTGTAGTTGCAGCATACGGTCCAACATTTCCCAGTCCGAGAAGGCGTGTTCCGTCTGAGACTATCGCTATTGTGTTTGCTCTTGATGTGTATTGATATGTGAGATCAGGATCTCTTGCTATAAGGTTTGCCACTTCCGCAACACCTGGCGTATAATATGTGGTAAGGTCAGAGGCATTGTCCATCGGTATACGGGGCAGTATCTCTATCTTGCCCTTTGCCTTCCTGTGCGCCTCTATCGGTCCATCCGGTCCCATCTACGCATCCCCTATGAGCTTTTTTGGATCAAGTATCTTCCTCAGCTCTTTCTCTCCCATTATCTTTCTCTTGAGGCATATCTCGATTATGCTCTTCTTCTCTGTGTGCGCCTCCCTTACTATCTCCGCCGCTTTCGCGTATCCTATGTACGGAGAAAGAGCTGTAGCTAATTCCGCACTCGTCTCTGCAAAATATTTGGCTCGAGCCTTATCTACTTTGATGCCTTTAACACACCGTTCGCCAAACGCTGAAACTGCGTTTGACAAGATCTCTATCGAGAAAAGGAGATTGAACGCTATCACAGGCATAAAGACATTGAGTTCTAACTGCCCTGAATCTGCAGCCTTGTCAACAACAGTAGAGTTGCCTATTACTTGGAAGCATACCATATTGAGCATCTCTGCCATGCTCGGGTTTACCTTCCCCGGCATGATTGAAGAGCCTGGCTGCACTGCAGGAAGCGTCAACTCGGCCAGTCCCGCATTGGGCCCTGAAGTCAATAGCCTAAAATCGTTTGCGATTTTGTTAAGAGTTATTGCAGTATCTTTGAGCGCGTTCGAGCACACCATTTCCGCATACTCATTCTGCATCGCCGCGAATCTGTTTTTTGCGATCCTGTACTTCTCGTGCTCGAACCTGTTTATCTCCTTTATTGCTGATATGGTGTAAGCCTTGCTTGAGTTTATGCCGGTGCCTATAGCAGTCCCTCCGAGCGGCACTTCCAACAAAGCATTCCGTGCAGATGCCAACTCTCTTATGCAGTAATTCACTGATTCGGCATATCCTGAGAATTCCTGGCCGAAAGTCATAGGGACCGCATCCTGAAGGTGGGTCCTTCCTATCTTCACAGCGTCTCTGAACTCCTTTGATTTCTTACTGAGAGAGGCAGAAAGTTTCCGCAAGGATGGGATAAGGTTCTCTTTCACTGCAGCGTTTGCTGACATCCGCGTTACTGTATGGAATGTGTCGTTGGTCGACTGCGACATGTTTACATGGTCGTTTGGATGTATTATCCTGTAATTGCCCTTGCGGCCGCCCAGCAATTCTATTGCAAGGTTTGCGACAACCTCATTCACATTCATGTTTACGCTTGTCCCTGCGCCTGCCTGAAAGACGTCTACTACAAACTGGTCCCTCAGTTTTCCGCTTAGAATCAGATCGCACGACCTGACGATCGCGCCTGCCCTCTTCTTGTCAAGTTTCCCTGTTGAGAGGTTTGCCACCGCTGCGCTGCGCTTCAGTACTAAGTATTCAGTTATGAATGCATTCTGGATGTGCATTCCCGATATCTTGAAGTTGTCCCGTGCGCGTTGGGTCTCTGAGCCATAATAAGCTGCGCTCTCTATCTTTACCTTTCCAAGGACATCTTTCTCTGTGCGGTAAGGCACTGACACACCAGTAGTTATTTCTGTGCAACTCTTTTTATATGTTCCCCGACAATCGATTGTTAGACTGTTTGGGATATGATGGGCGATTTTAAAGAACACGAGTCTGACCTCTTAATAGTAGGGGCCGGGGGGGCAGGAATGCGGGCTGCTATCTCGGCTCTTGGTATGGGACGCAGCGTGAACATAGTCAGCAAAAGCCTAATAGGAAAGGCCCATACGGTAATGGCTGAGGGAGGAATTGCTGCATCTATAGGGGATGTAGACAGGAGCGACAATTGGACTGTGCACTTTGGCGATACCGTTGTGGAAGGGGTGTACATAGGCAATTGGAGGATGGCTGAGATACTTGCAAAGCAAGCACCAGAAAGGGTATATGAACTTGAGAGATTTGGGGCTGTTTTTGACCGCACGCCAGAAGGGAAAATAATGCAAAGGGCGTTCGGAGGGCACACATACAGGAGGCTCTGCCATGTTGGGGACAAGACCGGTCTTGAGATAATAAGGACACTCGAAGATAAGGTGCTTCATACAGATGCTAAGATGTTTGATGAGGTTTACATAACCAGACTTTTTTTGAGAGAGGGCAGGTTCTGCGGAGCTTTGGGATTAGAGATGAGGACCGGCGAATTCCTTCTCTTCAAGGCAAAGGCGCTGATAATAGCGACAGGAGGTTGCGGAAGGGTGTACAAGGTCACATCCAATTCTTGGGAATCTACCGGTGATGGGCTTGCATTGGCATACAACGCAGGAGCGGAGCTCATGGATATGGAGATGATACAATTCCATCCGACTGGGATGGTCTGGCCTCCCGGAGTGAAGGGACTTCTTGTTACTGAGAGCATAAGAGGGGAGGGAGGGATACTGCTCAACTCGAAGCATGAGAGGTTCATGCTAAGATATTCGCCAGAGAAGAAAGAGCTGGATGCGAGAGATGTTGTTGCAAGAGCCACCTACTATGAGATAAAGGCTGGAAGGGGAGGACCTCATGGAGGAGTATACTTAGACATATCCCATAAAGGAAGAGATTTTATACTAAGGAAGCTTCCCGGAATGTACAGCCAATTCAAGGAGTTCGCCGGAGTGGATATAACAAAGGAGGCGATGGAGGTCGCGCCGACAGTCCATTATCAGATGGGTGGAATAAGGGTTGATCCATATACATGTGCTACATCTGTAAGTGGAATATTCTCGGCCGGAGAGGTCGCATCCGGGCTTCACGGCGCAAACAGGCTGGGCGGAAATTCTTTGGCTGACATACTCGTGTTCGGCAAACTTGCCGGGGAAGTGGCATCTAGATGGATGGAGGGAAAAGATACTCTGGAGCCTGAGGATTCTGAGATAGAAAGAGAGATGGATAGAGTGAGGGGCTTTATAAGAAAGGGCGGCAACCCGTACGATCTGATCGATGAACTGACCTCTGTTATGCAGGACAGATTAGGCATAGTAAGGAATGGCGATGATATGAGAAAGGCGATAGAACTGATAAAGGACATAAAGAGAAGATCTGAAGAGGTTGGCGTAAGCGGGGGACTGAAATACAATCATGGGCTTCTTGGGTGTCTTGAGCTCCAGAACATGATTGTCGCATGTGAGACGATATCGGTAAGCGCAAACATCAGAGAGGAAAGCAGAGGAGCACACACAAGATCGGACTTTCCAAAGAGAAGAAGGGAGTGGAAGGTAAATATAGTATGCAGAAAGGATGGCGAGGATATCTCTACAAGGTTGATAAAGGTCGAAGAGATACCGGAAGAGTTCGCAAGATATGTGAAACCCGAGGTGTATGAGGATGAGTGAAGAGAGCGGGAAAAGGGTGATAAACATAAGCATATACCGGACCGATGAGAACGGAGGGGGGGGATACAAGGATTACGAGGTGCCGATTCAGGAGGGTATGGTCGTACTCGACGCTGTGAGGTATGTGCAGGAACATATAGACACGACACTTGCGATAAGATGGAACTGCAAGGCGGCTCGGTGCGGATCTTGTGCAGCTGAGATAAACAATATGCCGAAGCTTATGTGCAAGACCCGGATAGACACAATAAAAGGCAAGATAAGAGTTGCTCCTATGAGTGCATTTAACAGTGTTGCGGATCTCGTTGCGGATGTGAGCGAGAATTATCTGATAAACAGGCAGATCCCTGAGTTCAGTCCGAGAGAGGCTGAGATACCGTGGAAGATAAAACAGATAGATGTAGAGAGGACAAAGGAGTTCAGAAAATGTATCGAATGTTTCCTGTGCCAGGACGTATGCCATGTGATAAGGGATCACAAAGCGGACTATGTCGGGCCGAGGCACGTAGTGAAGGCGGCATCGCTGGATATGCATCCGATGGATACTGTAGATAGATCCGAATTTCTCAACAATGAGGGAGGAATAGGGTACTGCAATGTGACAAAGTGCTGCCAGGAGGTATGCCCAGAGGGAATAAAAATAACCGACAACGCGATAATACAGGAAAAGGAGAGGGCGGCAGACCGTTTCTACGACCCGCTTCTCTGGAGGAGAGAAAAAAAGAGGTAAGAGTTTGGAGTTTGGAAGGGAGAAGAATGAGATACAAAGCGCGTATTCCTCTAAGAGAGTAATCATACCTAAGGAGCTGAGAGAACCAAATCCCCGACTTTGGGCTTTTATAATACTTGTAGGCATAGCTTTGTATCTGATGGTCATATATCCGGTAAAGAGCTTTGATGGCTATGTCGATCCGTTCTACGCACCAACCATACTGATACTCCCGATAGTTGGTCTATTCAGGGTAACATGTTATGCCTACAGAAAGGACTATCACAGACATATCTTCAAACATCCAGTAGAGTGTGCGATAGGGAAGAGGGAAGACTCTGCGAAAAGAGCATATACCGGAGAGACGGGATTCTTCAGGTTTGAGAATCTGCACAGATATTTCCTATACGCTTCGATACTGATACTTCCATTCTTCTATTACGACATATACAAGGCGGTAGCATTCAATGGAGCAATCACGTTTGCGGCCCTTCTTATCGCGATAAATACGATATTAGTTACGGTATATCTTTTCTCATGCCATGCGCTCAGGCATCTGACTGGAGGGAGGGTTGACTGCTTCGGATGTAAGTTTGCAGGACAGAGAAGAAAGAGTTATTTCGATTTCCAGTCTTATTTCAACGCCCACCACGAACAGCTCGCATGGATAAGCCTTTTGATGTTTGTCCTTGTTGATTTATATCTGAGAGCGCTGGGCGCAGGATTGCCGATAAATTTTACTCTGCTGCATTTGTGATCGTATGGGGATAATACCGAAAAGAATGAAACTGCCGATCTTCCTTGTAGGGCTTGCAGTGATAGATGCGGCAGGGCTATTGTATAAGTTCGGACAGATACCATCTCCCTATTTGGAAATAGGCATTGGGGTAGGCGCTGTGATATTATTCGCTTCGGTAATATTATGATAGAAGAACTGATGAGGAGGTGGATAGGTGGGATGTTTGTATGGCGAGCGGCTTACCGAAAGGTATTTATAATTATTTAGGCACTTCTTATCATACCTCTTTAGCAGATTAGTTATGAGAGAGGATGCGCTTCGCATCCGATATGCTTTAAATAGTTTTTGCTGGATAATTTTGAATGATTAATGGTGAAATAGATGACAGACAAACCACATATGAATCTGATATTCATTGGTCATGTAGACCATGGAAAGTCAACAACCGTAGGAAGGCTCTTATTCGAGACAGGAGTTATAACACAGAGAGACGTAGATAGATACAAGGAGATAGCACAGCAGACAAACAGAGCGACTTTCGAGTTTGCTTTTGTCATGGACAGCCTCAAGGAAGAGCAGGAGAGAGGTATAACGATAGACATAGCGCACAAGGACTTCGAAACTGCAAAATTTTATTTCACGATTATCGACGCGCCAGGACACAGAGACTTCGTAAAGAACATGATTACTGGAGCCAGCCAGGCTGATGCTGCGGTGCTTGTCGTAAGTGCGGTTGATGGCGTACAGGCGCAGACAAGGGAGCACGCAATACTTGCAAATGTGCTTGGTATAAAGCAGATAATAATAGGAGTTAACAAGATGGACGCCGCCAAGTACGAGCAGCAGAAGTTCGAGGAAGCAAAGAAGTCTGCGACAGACCTGCTAAAGTCTCTTGGAGTTAAGACAGACAGCATGCCTGTCATAGCGTATTCTGCCTACAAGGGAGACAATGTCGCAAAGAAATCAGAGAATATGCCATGGTACAATGGCCCAACACTACTTGACGCCCTGAACAACCTTGTCGCACCGCCAAAGCCGACTGACAAACCGCTCAGGCTTCCTGTACAGGATGTTTACAGCGTATCTGGTTTCGGAACAGTCCCAGTAGGGAGAGTGGAGACGGGAATAATGAGACCTGGAGACATGATAGTGGTAATGCCCGCAAACAAGAAGGCAGAGGTCAAGAGCATAGAGATGCATCACAAGCAGCTCAAGGAAGCACAGCCTGGAGACAATGTGGGATTCAACATAAAGGGAGTCGAAAGAAAGGACATAAAGAGAGGGGATGTGATAGGCCCTGCATCGAACCCGCCATCAGTCGTATCAGAGTTTACCGCACAGCTCATAGTGTTGCACCACCAGAATGTCATAGCGCGCGGATACACGCCGGTATTCCACATACACACCGCCCAGATTGCATGCACTATAGTCGACATACTCGAGAAAAAGGATCCTAAGACAGGTCAGGTACTTGAGAAGAATCCTGAAACAATAAAGACCGGAGATATAGCGATAGTGAAGATAAAGCCGACAAAGCCGCTCTCTGCTGAGAAGTACAGCGAGTTCCCGCAGCTTGGAAGGTTCGCTATCCGTGATATGGGAGAGACGGTTGGCGCGGGGGTCATCCTTGACATTGTGAAGGCGTGATCTGTTGACAGTCGCAAGGATAAAACTATCAAGCCTTTCCCATAAGGATGCCGATGCGATAATGAGTCAGATAAAGAGTATCGCTTTATCCTTAGATGTGAAGGCGGTAGGGCCCATCCCGCTTCCGACAAAGATTATATCGCAGACTACCAGAAAGGCGCCTGCAGGAGAGGGTAGCCATACATACGAAAGATGGCAGATGCGTATATACAAGAGAATGATACAGCTAAATGCGAACGAGCAGATACTCAGACAAATAATGCGAATAGCTGTACCGGACACGGTCCAAATAGAAATAAGCATAAGTTGAATGACACAAAGGAAGAAGGATGGTTGAGAAGATAAACGTGATAGAGGCTTTGAGAAGCTGCAAGGACCCCGAACTTGATGCAGATATAGTAAGCATAGGCCTCATATACGGAATAGAGACAAAAGATGAGAACCGGGTGATGATAAAGCTGACAATGACCTCTCCAATGTGTCCGGTCACATCATTAATACTTGCGGATGCGCAGCTCAGGCTTGAAGCGATACCGGGGGTAAAGGAGGTTGACGTAGAGCTTGTATGGGACCCACTATGGAGTCCGGAGATGATGGATGATGACCTCAAATACAGGATATAGTATTTGGGCAGTTAGTTGATCACGCGGGCAGGTTTACCGAAGTTTTTGACTTCGTCTGCCATGCTCAATCCAATTTTTCTCGAGATTTTGCTGGCTGTGTCCTTCGTAAGCCTGCTCTTCGAGGCAAGAAGCTTTAGTATGCCTTTCTGTAGTTCCTTTGAATCGGCGAGCTCTTTTTCGAATGCATGGTAATTTAAGACGTCTAGTACCAATTTCTCCAACTCTGCGTTTGAAATGCCAGATAGGCGCTTCTCTAACTTTTTGGGAATTGTTATTGTTATTACCTGTGCCATTTGATCATCTTATTATTATAGTATATTTAACTGTAAAGGCTTATTTGACAAGGATCTTCTCTAGTGCTAAGGGCTTTATCACGAACCTAGGCATATACTTTCACTCTAAGGTCGAGTTTTTCGAAAGTAGCTTTTGATAGGTATTTTTTATAGGTGTCCGGCTTCGCCCTTATCGCATCAAGCACGTCTTCGACGCCTCCTTTTAATCGTTCCTCAAGAGTGCCTAATGTTTTGGCCTGTTCTACTATGTGCAATTCAGGTATCTCCCGATATACCATTTTTGGCTGATTGCAACATCAGCTTTAAAGCCGTAAATTTCAAGTTTCATATAATCAATATAGTTATGCCTTTCAAATTTATATAATTATGTGTGGAACCATGGTAACATACCACGCTTCTGAAGAGTTTGGGTTTTACGCCACTTTTGTCAATACACTATTTCCTCATCAGCTCTTTTATATTCGATCAGCTCAGATTCGCTAAACCACAGCTTAATCTCGGCAGAGGCAGTAGCATAGTCTTCAGAAGCGTGTATTATGTTCTTAATGGGGCGGTCTGACGAATCTGCAAGCCCGTACGAATCTGTGGATAGAGAACCGCGTATAGATGAAGGGTCTGCGCTCTTAGGCTCTGTACTGCCGACTATCTTCCTGACAGCAAATATAGATTCGTTTCCCTCTATTGCCATGCATATGACTGGCCCGGATGATAGGTATTTGATGAGCCTGGAGCGCACCTTCTGTCCCAGCTCAATTTCAGACTCCTTCAGTACTATCCCCTTTGCTTCGGATGACTTCTTCGCTTTCGACCCTACGCTCCTTAGCCAATCCTCATTGTCCGCGTAATGCCTGCTGACTAGTTCCTTGCTAGGGACAAGCATCTTTATCGCACAGACCTTCAGCCCAGCGGATTCGAATCTCGATATCACATTACCTATCAATCCTCTTCTGACCCCATCAGGCTTGATAAGAACCAATGTCCTTTCCATAAAAACCACGATTGCGCTAAGCGCAACCTTATATAGCTGGAAAGATATATAGATTTTTCAGAAGAAGCAGATGTGTAAATAGCGCGGAAGAGTTGCAGGTAAGGAAGACGATATCACAATTGGAGCTCCCGAATCTCCGATGCAAAAAAAGGATTATATCCTTCCTTATTTACGATGGGAGGAACAGGAGAAAGATATGGAGAAGTTGGTGTTTTTATGATAAGACAACCGATAATAAGCGTTTTAGGACATGTAGACCACGGAAAGACGACTCTGCTGGACAGAATAAGGAGCAGCGCAATAGCCTCAAAGGAAGCTGGAGGCATAACGCAGCACATAGGGGCAAGCGAGGTGCCCATACGGGTTATAAACGAGATATGCGATTGCCTTCCTAAATTCGACAAGAAGAGCTTGAAGATCCCGGGTCTGCTTTTCATAGACACTCCGGGACACGAAGCGTTCACCAACTTAAGGAAGAGGGGAGGAAGCATCGCAGACTTGGCAATATTGGTGGTGGATGTCAACGATGGGGTGCAGCCGCAGACAGCCGAAGCTATAGAGATACTGAAAGATTACAAGACTCCGTTCATAGTCGCAGCAAACAAGATAGACCTCATAACAGGATGGAAGAACGTAGATAGCACAAGCATAACAGAGACATTAAAGGGACAAGAGCAGCGCGTCAGAGATGGCATAACCACAAAGATATTCGAACTCATAGGCCAGATAAGCAGGTACGGCCTTCAGTCCAACCTCTTCGATGAGATAACCGATTTCCAGAAGGAGATAGCCATAGTGCCGGTATGCGCACAGAAAGGAAACGGGATAGCAGAGCTGCTCATGCTTGTGGCTGGGCTTTCGCAAAGATACCTCGAAATGAAGCTTAATATCGACACGGACAAGCCGGCAAAAGGGGGCATACTCGAAAGGAAGGAGATCAAAGGTCTCGGTACCGTCATAGATGTTATACTATACGATGGGACGATACATACCAACGATACGATAGCCTTTGCGACCGTGCATGAAGAGGTAAAAACTGTCAAGATAAAGGCGTTGCTGAAACCTAAGCCATTGGGTGAGATGAGGGATTCGCAGAGTGAGTTTGTAGGAGTTGGGAGCGTAGGCGCAGCGGCAGGAGTAAGAATCAGCGCAGTTGGACTTGATGATGCGTTAGTCGGCTCCACAATCATAGACTCAACAGAGCCGGATTTCATAAACAAGATAAAGGCAGAGATAACAGGAGTCTTCAAGACGGAGAAGTCTGGACCTGTGCTGAAAGCTGATTCCATAGGCGGCATAGAGGCGCTCTCTAAGATATTCGAGAACGAGCAGATACCGATAAGCAAGAAGGGAATAGGAAATGTGAACAAGAGAGATGTTTTGGACGCGTTCTCGATGAATGCGGTGAATCAGGCGTATGCGACAGTGCTCGCATTCAATGTAGGTATAGACGGTGATGCAAGGACGAACGCGGAAAGTAGCGGCGTAAAGATCATAGAAAAGAGGATAATATACGAGATAGTAGACCAGTATAAGGAATATATGGCGGAAATAGAGAGGAACAAGAGAGATGCTGCGCTTGGAAAGATAGTTATGCCTGCGATGGTTAGAACGCTGCCGAATTCGTGCTTCAGAATATCCCATCCTGCGATATTCGGGGTAGAGGTAGTGGCCGGGACGATAAGGCCAGGATGCCCGATGATAAACGAGGATGGCGAGACTGTCGGAAAGATAAAGGGCATTCAGAATGATAAATCGTCCCTGCAGGAAGCGAAGAAGGGAGAGCAAGTGGCAATATCGATGGATGAGCCGACATTCGGAAGGCAGGTAAAGGAGAACGAGAAGCTTTACACAAGAGTAAAGACGCATGACGCGTACCTTCTTTTGGGAGAACTTTCAAACCTCATAAACGATGAGGAAAGGAAGGTGCTTGAAAGGATAATGGAGATAAGGGAAGGGAACAAGTAAGAGGATGTCCGGCTTTACATTAAAGTGAAGAAATTATCCGGAAGCTCAAAACCTTGAGTTGGAAGAGGACTTCTTTGGTCGTCTCGCCATTGCATCGTGGGTTCTTCACTAGTCTGATGAATTACGTGATGTTGGCAGATGCCATTAAAAGACTTTACAGCGTTAGGATGAAGGATTCATTCAACACCGCAACCGCGAGTTTCAACATCGAAGATGATTGTGTTTTTGTTTGGTCCGTAGAGATACCATAACTATAGCTTTCAAGGAAAGTTATAAACCCTGAACCTCTGGTTCTATAATGCTCTTTTGCTTTGTTTCATAATATGCCTTAAGCCCGTTTTTCACGGGCCAAATCTCATCAATATTTTCTGTATATCTATAATCTCCTCTATATTTTATTATGTCATCGCTTTTTCTC
>JAJYTZ010000026.1 GCA_021792775.1 Microcaldota archaeon | reverse complement strand
GCGTGTCCTGATGATGATGTGAGCGCAGATTGCGGGGACATCACGAAATTAGGGTTGTTTACCGTGAAATTCACAACACCTCCGCTGACAGGATACCCTAGAAGTGTCACATATGCTGTTACTTTTACCTTATGGCCTTGTATGGGCGACGTCGTGTTTGCCGAGAGTGTCATACTCGTATTTGGAGAAACATAGGTTGTTGCGTGCGCCTGAATGTTCCCAGCGTACACCTCCGTTGGTGCGGATGCGCATGAACTGTTGACCGCAAGCCCGCAATCCTTTGCTGTTATGTATATCAGCGAGGAGACATACTCTCCTAGGCGCGCCTTCTGCGGTATCTTGAATTCACATATCGATGATGCGCCCGGAGGAAGATATGCCGGCGAGCATGAACCAGTGTAGTTCGTTCCGTCGTATGTTATCGTCAGATTCGGACTTTCCATCGGCTGCGACAGCCTGTTCGTTATTGCCATCGCGATTGTTATGTTGTTGGTTGTTGTATTAGTGCCAAAGACTACAGCATTGCAGTCAAATCCCAGAGATATCGCGCATCGTGAAGGCGCAATCGACTGCGGAAGACTCACATAGATAAGGATGAATGCCAGCACCGCAGCTATTATCAAGAGAGCCCAGCCGTATATGGAAAGGTACTCTACCGCAGCCTGTTCCTTTTCCTCTCGCTTTAGTACCTTGGATGCTGTGCGTCGTCCTTTTTTTTCCATAACTTTAGCCTTTGACAATATGTTCACCTTACTACCTATTACCTTCTCTCGTAACATCCTCTCCCAACTGAAGCGGAGAGCTTCCAACCATCGTTTCATGGAGTATAGTACCTCTTTCGACGATGCGTGCCTCCTGTCTGTGAGACCTTATTGTATCTCCAAGAGCTTGACTTTCCGATTGTTCCTCAGTAGTTGATTTCATGTTTCCACCAACATCACACTTATATCAAGGGATTCTCTCCCTCATGCGCATCCAGCATTTTCTGCCTTGTTGCAGACAGTTCTTTCGTTATCTATTTTGTATGTAATATTAATAAATGTTGCTTTTTGAAAATCCATCCTTGCTTTCTTTGAACTGCCTTTGAGGAGTAGCTGTTTTGCTTTACGAGCCGTTTTGGGGCTATCCGGCATGCGACGCGGCTGCAGGCTACCGGCTGGAGATAATGGTAATATTGGAACCAGAGTGATTGCGGCAACTTTGTTTTTCCTAGCCCCCATAACCAGGTATGATAAATCAATATTAATCTATGTCGAAATCGGACCGTTTTAGCGGGATTGCGACTTTTTGTTTATGTTCTTCTCGAGAAACTTACGCACGACTTTCAACACACTGTCCGAGGCTCCATCTCTGAAGACTGCGGACTTTTCGACCTTATTTTCTGAAACAACACCCAAAGCATGCTCGTCAGTATTGTCCTTGCGAATGTCTACGACGGGCTTGATGTTTTGATCTTTTCCGTTTGTGCTTATCGAGACTTCTTCGAAAAATCTTTTGCTGGCAGGTATAAATGACGCGCTACCTCCCGCTCCCACATATCCTCCCTCCGGATATAGCCTGTCTTTCGGGTCGGATATTATTTTAGCGCCTTCAAATTGCTCTTTCTTTCCGATATGCACATTGTCTAATGGAAACGTATCCCCGCCGATTCTCTGCGTGAAGAACAGATTTATTATTCCACCTCTAGCGGTTATGTTTATTGATAGTTTTCCTGAAAAGCCGGTCGCAATCACCCCTATCGGCTTTAGCTCATTCATATATCCGAGGTTACGCTTTCCGTTAAGCTGTTTGAGCTGCCCCCAGCCGGTTATCTCCGTATTTATTGCGACCGGTTTGTGGTGCTCAAACTTGTATATCTCGACTTCTGGCACTATAATATAGTTTTTTACCCCGTTCGCGTTTTTCTTTTCTGACACTACGGTTATTACGTTCTGTATTCCGTATATGGAATGCTTCTTGCCGGAGTAAGCCGCCATAAATGCGATAAGTTGCAGGCTTCCCTCTCCCAACTCACGTGTCATGCTGTCCATTTCCACATACCTGTTGTTGCTATAGTGCACCATGCCGGATATCCCAGATACGTGCCTAAGCGTATATCTTAGCGATACATCATCTGTGGAGAACGTGCTTGTCGTCCTTATCACTCCCAGAACTGGTACTGGCTTACTTTGGGTTCTCTCCAATACTGCGGCCGCCGAAAGGTTTGGAACAGCCACGGCCGTTTGGGGCAATGATACTGCAGCCGCCACTGCGATTGCAGCCATACTCTTTTTCCAAGCCTCCATAATTGAGTATGCATAAATTGATATTTAAACCTTATATCGAAATTGGACTCTTTTGGCGGTTAACTGTACGCCGGGGATATGTACACGCACGAGACTGCGAGATTCGATGGGCACTGCGCATCTGCGCTCACGTTCAGGAGGTATGTTCCTTGCGAGGAAAGACCCCCTATGTTACCGCTCACGTTTACCGGCGTGTATGAGACTATATCGTCAAGGCCCCCTGTGGTCGATATCGTTATTATAATGTAGTGCCCTATCCCGTTGCTCAACGTCCCTACGTATATGTTCTGCACTCCCGGAGGCATCTCTACTGTAGTAAGCTGGCGCGCTGGCGGCCCTTGTGACCCGACAAGCGAAGCTACCGTCGCCAACTTTGATCCGACTTGCTGCGCAGCAGTCGCAGATAATGTGGATGAAGATGAGGATATCTGAAGGAAGGCGAGCGCGACTATCGGGAGCAGTATTATCAGGCCGAACGACAATGTCACTAACAGCTCCAGGCTCGATTGGCCTTTGTGTAAAATCCCGTTATTCTTCCTCTTCAAGTTCTGGCCTCTCATTTTTCACTACCATCTTCTCTTTACTTTTCATCACCATCTCTTCGAGCTTTTTTAGCGCGCTGTTTACAGTACGCTCCAGATAGAAGCCGCTTATGTGCACATACATCGTACCGCGCTTTGGTACTGCCGCCCTTACGTATACCTCGTACTTCTTATCCTTTATCCGTTTGAACCTTATTACTAGGTAATCAAGCTTTATCTTGTTTATCTTTGCGACCTTGTCCACGAACCTTGCAGCATACTCTTCCGCCGTGCCTTTGTTTTCTTCCGTCTCTTTGTCAAAGCCTGTTATGAAAAGTCTGGTCGGCTTCTGATCTGCCATGATTAGGGACTCAAACACGTCATATACCGTAATTATGCCGACCACCTCATTTCTGTCCTTTACAAGGAGCGAGGATATATTGTTCGTTACAAAATCCCGCACCACATCTTCCAGACTGCGCTCTTTGCTTATGTATATTGGGTTCTCATTTGCGAGCTCTACTACTGCCGCATCGTTCGGCGATATCCTCTTAGTCATCCTCTGTGGTTTTCTGTCTGACGGCTTTCTGCCGCTGAAAGTGATGTCATGAAGGGTTATCACTGTCGGCAGTCCATTCTCCGTTAGCGTTACAAGCCTGTTTACCTTTTTCTTGGACATCATAGCCGTAGCCTCCGATATACTCCTTGACTGGTGTATGCTGAGGAAGTTTGATGTCATAGTGTCTCCTACTTTCATCCCCCTGAGCGCCTTTGTCGAAAGCAACGCCTTCAGCAGTGTTGTCCTCTTCACAAGGCCCTTTACTTTTCCATCTTTCATGTATGGGAGTGCTTTGCACCTCGCTGTCTGCATATACCGTATCGCATCCATTATAGTGGATTCATCAGAGAGTATCGGGATCTTACGTGCCATCTTTCCCGCTATCGCGCTCTTCGATATGGAGATCCCATGCATCTCCCTCCCTATGCTCCTCCTATCTAGAATACCGACCACAGCCGTTCCCCTTCTCACTATGACCGCATCCTCCTTGGATACGGTATCCAACACCGCCACTATTTTATCGTTATAATCAACGAATTTAGAATTTGAGACAAGCTCTTCGCCTATCTTCAATGACAAATCTATCATGATCCCACCGTTCTCTCTCATTGGGACGCTAAAATATATATACTGTGATAATCAAATCAGACTGGGCCAGGATGGCAGATTGGCTATGCGGCCGCCTGCAGAGCGGCTTAGGGGGGTTCGACACTATTGCGAAAATCCCTCTCCTGGCTCCTTCACACGTCAAGTACCGCTCTTATCCTGTAATACCCTCCCTTCTTCTCTGCTGATATATTGTATCTTGATACCGCCTTAACCTCTGTCCTTGCGAATTCTTCTTTCTCTGGTTTCCCGGAAGCGGATATCTCGCACGATATTTTATTTCCCCTCTTTGAAAGGCGGACGCGCTCGACAGCGTATAGGAATATGCCTTTGGAGCTCGATACTGAGAGAAGATATTGGAGCACGGACCATGCAAGGTCGGTGTAGTTGTCGGATATCTTTCTTATCTTGATGGTACGCTGTGCCGCACTGCCATGCGATACTTCCCCTACATCGGATATAGTCTCGAACATCGCCATCGCTGCATTCTTTATCGCTTCTGGCATGCTCCTTCCTGTGGCTATGAACTCAACGTCAGCCGTATGCTCTACAAACCTGTACCCTTTTCCCATACCAAACATAAGACTTTTGAAACGTCAGGTTAATATTTGTATTTGGAGAATGAATGCTGTCCGATGATGAAGAGAGTAACTGCTGACTCGTGATGAAGCCCATTTCGGCAGAGGACATTGAGGTATGCTCATGAGCGATAGATGGTTAGGGATTGCGGCATTGCTCATCGCTTTCCTGTTAGCCGCTGCAGTATCTGTTGAGATAACGGGGTTCAGCATATCTGACAGCGTGCAGGGCAGCTATGTCATAGTTGTCATGCTGATGCTCTTCCTTTTTATCCTGTTCTCCGCAAAAGAAAATCTCGAGATAGAGATAAGGCGGCGTAACATCGTTTACGGTTTTGGCGTCGCATTGCTCTTCCTTGTGATTACAAGCTTTCTCAGGGGAAGGTTCTCTTTCCTGTTTTTGTCATACAGGCTTGATGCCCTCCTCTTCCCCATCATACTGATATCCCTTATAGTTACCATCTTCGGAAAGACCGGCTTGGTCAGGATGAAGTGGCTGATTATTTACTCTGTCTTTGCCTCGCCTGTTGTCCTGCTCCCTGTTCTATCGTTGAATGGTCCATTCACAAACATAAGCGCACAGTTTGTCTATTCTGTGCTGAAATTTTTTGGAGAGCCGATCGCAAGGAGCGGTCTTGTCATCTCTGCCGCTGGCAGTTCCTCGATAACGATATCGGAGACATGCACTGACATAGCCGCATTTGTCGGGATGCTCATGTTTATGCTTCCTTTGGCTTACCTGTTTGAGGGAAAGCGATGGAGAAAACTTCTCTGGATAGCATCTGGAGTTCTGCTTCTCCTTCTCTTCAATTTCGGAAGGATGCTTCTCATATCTCTTGAATGGATATACTACGGCATAGGACCCGCAGTCTCTGTATTCCACACGTTCGCTGGCCAGATACTCTTCGACCTTGCGATAGTCATAATGATTCTTTTGTTCAAGAAGTTCGGTCTTTCCATCCCATCTGCAAAAAGGCGGTCCTCGAAAAGAAGGAACGTGGCCTATGTGCTGCCGTATGTTCTTTCTGCGGTGCTTCTCGGCCTCTTCTTCCTGGCAATAACCACCCCATACTTTAGCTCCATTGCCGTTCCGTACAGCTCTTTCTACAGTTCAGCAACCAACTCTACAAACCAGAGTGTGTCTCTCCTTTATCTTTCGCTGATTAAAGACCCATATTCGAGTAAGATATATCCGATCGGCCCTATTGGATCTAATACAGTGGCCTTCGGCCTTTACAATAAGAGCATGAATATTACTAATTTCATGACGTTCTCCTCTTCGGGATATCCGACGGTAGCTGCGTCTAACCCGTATAACAACACAATCTTCCTCTCTTCATACATACTGAATAACGGCGTGGCGGTAAGCGTATACGGTTCATACAGCAATGGTACTGAGATTTATGCTGACTCATTCGAAATTCCTTCAAAACTCAACGGCAGATATATAAGTGTTTTAGGGAAAGAGATATCTAAACCGAACCCTTACGGAAAAGGATGCGGTTATTCCGCAGGATATGTTGATAGTACAGAGTCATTGATTTATACGTTTATCAATGGCGGCACAGGCTATACTGCCCTCCAGATTCCTTGCGCGTCTTATTATACTGCGCTGGGCTAATTGGGTGTTTTGTTGGTAAAATTTGAGTACTCAAGCGGAATACTTTTCTACAAACAGGTGAACGGAAAACGCCTCTTTGTAGTGCTTAAAAGGGGAAAGTCAATTGATGTGCCAAAAGGGCACATAGAGAAGGAAGAGAGCGCATATTCCGCTGCCAAACGCGAATCCTTTGAGGAGACGGGGATAGAGGCCGAACCTGACAGGTATTTCAGGCATTGGCTTACCTATTGGTTCTACGGAAAGGGAGAGAGAAACAAAGGAGAGACTGTAAAGAAACGCGTGACTATGTTCATAGCGGAAGTGCCAGCATCTACTGAAGTGAAGGTGTCTGATGAACACAGCAACTCAGAATGGCTGGATTATGAGGGCTGCATGAAAACAATGCGGTTCAAGCAGCAGAGAGAACTCATAAGGCATGCAGACGATTACATAAACAGGAAGCATGAACTGGAACGCATAAACCATGATTATGCGAAGCTCGCAAAAAGGGATGGATTTGAGCTGAGCAAGAACTTTGTGCCTGGAGATGGGCCTTGCGATGCTGAAATAATGATAATAGGACAGGCACCCGGCGCGACTGAGGATATAGAACTGCGGCCGTTTGTCGGGCGGGCTGGCAAGTTTCTTGACTCTCTGATAAGAGGGGCAGGTCTCAGAAGAGAGCAGATCTATATAACAAGCGTAGTGCAATTCTTCCCTCCAGATAACAGGCAGCCAAGTCGGGAGGAAATAGAGGTGTGCCTTCCATTCCTGAAAAAGCAGATATTGGTTGTGGATCCACTCCTCATAATATGCTTGGGAAAAGTATCTGCGATGACAGTTACCGGAAGGAACGACATAGTCAATATACATGGGACTGTGATACCGATAAAGCTCATTGATGCCGGAATCGGATGTTTTGTCACTATGCACCCTGCTGCTGGCGTACGCTTCAATAAAAACGTCTTGCCGATAAGGAAGGATTTCTCAAAACTTAGAAACATATTGAAAGAACTGAGGGAAAGGGATCCTAAGGCAGTAGATTAAGCCCGTGTGAGCCTGACAATACTGTTCATCTCAACACACCACTTCGTAAGCGAGTGCCCCGCCCTTTTGGCGGGTACACATTGCCTATTTCTGTGGGGGTGAGATAATCAGTGTTTTGGTCGCCTTGCCAGCATCAAATTTGTAATAAACTTTGTGACCTAGTTGATATCTGTCCAATATTCCCAGCCTGTACATCCTGTTCAGGCGCGCGCTTGCCGCGTTTCTGCATCCATAACCCATCTGCGCCATCACGTCCTCGGCGCATGCCATACTGTTGTGCGATATTTGTATGAACTGAAGTATCTTTGTGTCGACTTCCGAAAGTACGATCTGGTTCTGTAGCTGCATCTGTGCGTTCTGGGCCGATGCGTATTCCGTCTCTTCATATCCCTCATCGGTTTCTTCCATCCTTGAGATTGAATTAAGTATCTGGCTAAGCACCATCGTTGTCTTCTTGTTTTCGTCCATCATGTACTTGAGAAGCATAAACATCTGTTTTGAGGTGCTCTCTTCGGAGCTGTCCTGCATTACCTTCTTTAATTCATCGTTCCTTTGGGATAGGTCTGATAGCTGATGTTTAAGCTCTACAAGCTCTTGTTCTATCTCTTTCCTTGTCCTCATCTTATCCGCCCGACAAGCTCATGACATCCTCATATAAGAGTCATGATTCCGTCATGATATTGTAGTGACGGAATATATATTTAAAGCTTACTGAAAACGATGTGGAATATAGGATTAGTGGAATGGAGTCGGAAGATGGAATTAGCGATGTGATTATCGACGGTGTTTTCTGTTAGGTCGCCGCTCCTCTCTGGAGTAGCTATTGTTATTTGGATGGTACTGGCGTTCTTTTTTGTGAGGGCGCTGTTGTCTATGCCCTATCTCTTTAGCATCTTGGCGGTGTTGTCTCTCTCCTCTCTCTCCCCTTTCTCTAGTATCTTGACTGCGTTGGTAACCGGCTTTCTTTGGCCTGGGTTCCTGGCTCATTATCCTCTCTACACTTTTATCTAGTGCGGCCTTGAGCTCTGGCGCTATGAACCTTTTTGATAGCACATCCGCCTTAAGCGCGATTGCGATCTTTGCAGAGTATGCGCGTGCAAGCTTTCCGCGAATATCGGGTCTTGCCTGCGATATTGCAGGCAACCTGAACAGAACGCCGTACTTTGGGGGTTTGCTGCCAAACTTTATGTGCTTGAAGAGCGCCTTCTCTGCGCCAAGAAGTTGGATAGTGCCTGCAGGCATGAGCACAAGGCGATCCAGAGATCCTGCTTTGCTCAGAAGTTCTGCAGCAATCGTATTATCAGTCAGATAAACGGTGTTGGGAAGCAGGCGCTCCGTAGCCGATTTGATGTAATCTTCCAGGGACTTGCGGAGATTTTCGGCGGAATCATTCATGGAGGTGTATTTCGATAGGACTGCACGCTCCTCTTCACCCATCTTTCTGCCTATGGATTTGGATATCTTCTCGTATATCCTGTCGGACATCTCTTCTCCGAGTATCTCTGCAAGCTCCTCACGGCTGATGTTTCCTGATACAGAAACAGAAAGTCTGTTTACTGTCTTTGACAGGCTTGAGGGATTAGATATTCTTACTTCTGGGAAATATATGCCAAACCACTCCGAAAGCCGTTCGAATAAGAGATTGTATGAGCGGTCGAGCTCGTTTATGGCGTTGGATGCTTGTATGAGCGCATATTCTTCGCTTGCGTATGAGCTCTTTATGCCCTCCTTTGCAGCATTAATCATCTGCCTGCGAATTTCTTCTGTTTCGTTGCTCATAAAAACACAGTATAGTTGTTGGTTGAAGCTCTGTGAACCGGTATCGGTAAAGTATTTGGATTTCTGCGATGCAGGATCATGTATGTGTATTAGTGTTAATTTTTATATATCTATCTACACTACGACGGTGGTTCGCTTTCATCCCACCCATGGATGGTGTAGGGTTTCTCACTCACGTTTTTAAATGTTATCAGAGATGTGTAAGCGGTGTAAGATATGGATACAACAAGAGACGGAACGTCGGAGGACTCTGCCTCAGGCAGTCGCAAATAGCCCGGTTTGTTTATTATAGGATGTGAGTTATAAGGAGGATTGGTTCAGGCTGGCTCTTTGTTATACTCCTTCCGCTCTGGCATTATCACTTTGCGCATCTTTATTAACGTTTCATACTGGATTGCATATTCGTTGTCGAACCTTCTGTTGCATATCGAACCGATTATTACCTCAGACACTATCAACTCCCTTAACTCTATTCCTTTTATTTTTGAATTTATCTCTGTCTTTATATCCTCTAATTTTGTGTTTTTCATCACTGAGGTTAAGACTACATTCATCT
>JAJYTZ010000025.1 GCA_021792775.1 Microcaldota archaeon | reverse complement strand
TTTCGAGGTATGCGCTTGTAGGACCATGCAAGAACGAGATACCGCAGTATGTGACACAGTTCAACGGAAAAGGTTATATTAATGTTGGCTACTCTCCTACCTTAAACCTGCCCCAAAGCATGACAATAACCGCTTGGGTATACCAAACTGCTGCCTGCGCTTCGCATTGCGGTGTTGTTGTACAGAGAACTTTATCTGCCGCCATGGAATATGGATTAGATTTCAACTCTCCTAGGCTGAGATTCAACTATTACACAGGAACAAGCTGGTTTGATTATGCAGCTACAACAACTTCTGTCTTGGACCGGTGGACGTTTGTGGCAGTGACGAGAAACATAGGAACCAGCAATTCAATAACATACTATGAGAGTGGCAGCCAAGTTGCACTGGATAACTCTTCTATATATGCATCCGGCACATATGCTTCAAATGTCATATTTGGTGCGGATTTAGGCTTTCCTGGATTTTTCGATGGATACATTTCAAATATACAGATATACAACACCTCCCTTTCCTCAAACGGGATACGGGCCCTCTACCAAGAAGGCATCGGCGGCACGCCAATAGACATTCAACATCTAGCCGGATGGTGGCCTCTCAACGGGAACGCAAACGATTACAGCGGTAACGGCAACAGTGGGAATGCAGTTAATGTTACGTATACCTCCAACTGGGAGAATGGATATACTATTCCTTAGGTGTTTGATTGGCAGTGATTGGGATTGAGAGTAGCGCACATACATTCGGCGTCGGAATTGTCGAACACGGTAAAGTGCTTGCCAATTGCAAATCCATGTATAAGATATCTGACAAGGGAATGATACCATCAAAAGTTGCTGATTTCCACTCGAAAAACGGGTGGCGAGTTATAAAAGAAGCGCTTGGTGTTGCTGGACTTCGTATCGAAGATATCGACGCTGTAGGTTATACCAAAGGCCCTGGCATCGGCGCATGCCTCAGAACCGGCCAACTTGCTGCCAGAGCGATATCTGTTAAGTACAACCTGCCGATAATACCAGTAAACCATGCGGTAGCACACGTAGAGATAACAAAACACCTGTCAAGCACCGCAGATCCGATAGCGCTCTACGTAAGTGGAGGCAACTCTCAAATACTCGCTCTGTCCGATGGAGATTTCAAGCATTACTGCGTTCTTGGCGAAACTTTCGATATAGGGGTTGGCAACATGGTGGATGTGTTCGCAAGATCTGCAGGGCTGAAGCCCGCATGGGGATCTACAGTTGCGAAAGTCGCAGAGAATGGCTCTTATGTGCCTATGCCATACACAGTCAAAGGCATGGACTTCACCTTTACCGGCCTTCTGACTTATGCGACAAAACTAATTGGAAAGGAAAAGATTGAGGACATTGCATCTTCTCTGCAGGATACCGCGTTCTCCATGCTTTGCGAAGCGACGGAGCGCGCGCTCCTGCTTACAAAGAGGAGCGAGATACTTTTGTGCGGCGGGGTTGCTCAGAGCACACGACTGAAGAGCATGCTTGAGTCTATGGCCTCTACGCACAAGGCGAAAGTGCATGTCGCTCCCAACGAGTTTAACGCGGACAACGGCGGCATGATCGCCCTTGTAGCTGAGAAGATGTTCGGAGCTGGTTACAGATCCGGCCTTGATTCGGCAAACACAGACCAGCATTACAGGATAGACAAGGTTGAGATCATATGGTGAACGCGGTAAACACGATAAGAAAGATATCTGAGGGAGCTGAGGCTGACATATACCTGACCGAGCTTTTTGGAATAAGATGTGTCATCAAGTACAGACGCAAGAAAAGTTATATGCCTCAGAAACTCGATGAGACTCTTAGGCTAAGGAGGACAAGAAGCGAGGCAAAGGCAATGATAACCGCAAGGCATGCTGGCATACCGGTGCCCTCAGTGCTCCTTGTAAGCAGGTTTTCTGTATTCATGGAGATGATAGACGGCACGATGCTCTATGAGTTAGATGGGAAACTGCCCCGAAGTGCGCTAAAATATTCTGGAAAAATCCTTGCAAAACTACACAACTCTGACATAGCCCATGGCGACTTCACAAAGGCGAATCTTATGATGCGCAAGGATGGATCTCTTTACGTTATAGATTTTGGCCTTGCAGCGCAAACGAATTCTATTGAGGAAAAAGCTCTTGACCTGCTGCTTCTCGAAAGGTCTCTTGGGGAGGAATTCGGCACTGCGCTTAAGGAATACAAGAGATTTGCGGTGTCTGGAAGCGTTGTTTTAAGCAAGCTTAAGGAGATAGAAACCAGAGGCAGATACCAGGAACGTTCGCTTACTACCGCAAAAGAATAACTACCTATCTTTTTCTGTATATGAGCTTCTCTATTCCGAGGAGCATGTCCAGTATCAAGCCCGCTATTATCGAGACAAATCCCAAGATTATAAGCAGAAATGCGACCAGCGCGCGCCCCACACCCTGAAGTGTGCCTGTCTTGATGAAAGCTGCCACTATAAATCCTCCCTGGATCAGCCCGATTATTATCGCTAAAAGTCCTATAGTCCCAAATATCAGAAGCGGGTTGTAATCCCTCGCGTATCTTATCGAATGGTATGCCATAGTTAAGCCGTAGATAGGCTTTGACTTCGTGATACGCGACACCGTGCCTTCTCTTGGTTTATAGCTCCCGATCACGTTCTTTATCTTGTATCCGCGCCTTGCTATCTCGATCTCGAAGAATAATCCGCCAGCGCGGTACGGTTCTGAATTACGTATGTAGTCAAATGCCTCCTTTCTCATGGCAAACGACCCACTAAGCACATCCTGCATCTTCTGCCTGTAGAGAAGGTTGAAGAGTTTTGTGAGAAGCGTGTTCCCGAACCTCAAAGTAGGAGTCATCGCCTTTTTTCTGCCGATGATTCTTGCAACTGATACTAAACCAGCATGTGTATCCTGCCTAAGCTCGGATACCGCCTTTGCAAGGTCGGCAGGATCGTGTGTGCCATCCGCGTCTATTGTCGCAAGGATCTCGTTCTTTGCAATGTTGAAACCCTGCATTGCCGCAGTCTCATAAGACAACGGGTTTTGCTCTATTACTGTTGCCCCGGTCGCTCTGAGCTCCCTCTCGATCTTCTTGTTGCTTTTGTTTACCACTATTATCTCAGTATCCTTCCCGAAAATGCTGTACAGCTTCCTGACTATCCCGGGAACTGTCGGTTCGTTCAGCGCAGGTATCACGATGCTTAAATCTTTCATCAGAACACAATCTCTTTGAAGCATTAAAAACTTTACTTAAGCCGCATTGATTCAAGATTCATTGGCGCCCTTGTGTCTGCCCGCACTATCCTCCCCATCGCCCTTGCAAGATCTTCGCACTTCGCCTTGTCGCCATGCATCGTGAAGATGTTCTTAGGCTTTGTGTTAAGCCCCTGTACGAAGCTGAGAAGCTCGTTCCTGTCGCTGTGTCCGCTGAACCCTTTCATCGCATGTATCTCCATATCCACCTTGTAGTTCCTTGTATGGCCTGACTCATCCGGCAAAACAACTTCGGTAAGGCCGTTCTGCAGCCTTCTTCCGAGGGAGGTTGCGCTGTTGTACCCGACAAATAAGAGAGCATTGTTTTTGTCCTCCGCCAGCCTCTTGAAGTATTCCAGCGCCGTTCCCCCGTTGAGCATTCCTCCGCTTGCCAGTATTATAGACGGGCCGCGCTCCACTATTTCCTCCTTCCTTTCGCCTTTCGCGACAGTAAATATCTCGCTCTCGAACGGAGACCTGTTGTTCAGTATCCTGTTCCTTACTCCCTCTTTCAGGAACTCTGGATAAGCTGTGTGTATTGCGCTATCCTCTATAAGCATCCCATCCAGATAGACTGGCACCTCCATCTTGTACTGCGCGTTGTTGGTCATGTAGTTCTCAAGAACAAGCTGTAGCTCCTGGCTCCTTCCGAGAGAGAACACAGGAATGAGAACCTTCCCTTTTCTGTCTATCGTCTTCTTTATTGTATCCATGAGCACCTTCTCCATATCCTTCCTGTTTGGAGATATGTCGTGTGCCCCTCCGTTAGTGCTCTCTATGAACAGGGTGTCTATTCTTGGGTATCTTGTGCTTGCAGGATCTAGCAGCCTTGAGAAACCGTACTTCATGTCTCCCGAGTGCACTATGTTGTACATCCCCTCCCCGACATGCAGGTGCACAGTTGAACTTCCCAGTACATGCCCTGCGTTGTGGTATGTGAGCTTCAGCTCGTCAGTTATGTTTGTGACCTCATCATAGTCCCTTGTTATCATATGCAAGAGCATCTTCTTTACATCCTTTTCATCGTATAAAGGCGTGCCTCCGCTCCTCTGCACGAGCTTTATGTAGTCTGTGAGCTGCAGCGCCGCTATCTCCCTTGTAGGAGGAGTACAGTATGTCGGCCCCTCGTATCCGAATTTGTACAGGTAAGGAACAAAGCCTATATGGTCCATGTGACCATGTGTTATTATTATCGCGTCTAGATCTCCTATCGTCATGTTTGCGCTGTCAAGATATGGGAATGCCTTATTCGTGTCGGGGTCTGTGTTTGCCGAGCTGCCCCTGAGTGCAGGCTCTGGACTTATCCCGCAGTCTATAAGCACTCTTGACTTCGGCGTTTCCAGAAGAAGGCTGCTTCTCCCCACTTCCTGAAATCCGCCCAATGCTGTCGCCTTAAACCACTCGCTTTTCGCTATTGTGGTGTTTATCTTGCTGCCCACTTTCTTAAGGAACTTCTTTCTGAATCCGCTCTCTGTGAACATGAGCTGCCTTACTCCGCTTATCGTCTCGCTGTCCATTGTAGGGACGCGCAGTATCTTAGGCACCCAGCCGGTTTTGCTGGCTACGCTCTTCATGGTCGCGCCTCCCTTGCCTATAACTAAGCCTGGTTTGAGCGCCTCGATGTAGACCTCTGAGAATTCGGGTACAAAGCGTATGTTCTTGATGCCCGCTTCCTCAGGAACTATCCTCTTTATATCCTCCAGCGCCTTCTCCACTTCCATGAGCGAGGAGCTTTCGCTCCTGATTATCAGCTTCTTTTTTGTCGCTATCGCTATGCTCTTTATCGTCTGCTCGTTTGCATACACAGCAAATAGCCTCTTCACCCAGACTATGACGTCAGGACCCTCAAACTCAGCCTTGATGAATCCCGCCTCAGGAGGCAGCATCTCCTCTATCTTCTTGAACAACTCTTCCGGAGTCTGCTTATGCACTTCCTGCTGCGCCTTCTCTGTAGTAGTTTCTTCCCTATCTTCCACTGGTCTCACTTATCGTGTCTCTGTTATGAATAGCTGCAGTCACTTCTCCTTTTGGTTCTCCGCTACTGCCTTCTCCAGCTCCTTTCCCGAGTATTCCTCATATCCGTTCTTTGTCAGTACTGCTATCAATATCTTGTCACCTGTAGCAGAATCCCTTCTCATCGCTATTGTCAGTGCCTTGTTGACTAGCTTTATCCCGTCCTTTACGCCGATGCCCTTTTTGTATGCGCCTTCTATGTATCCAAGCGCTGTGATGGATCCGCTGCCGGTAGAGGTGAATGTTAGCTCATCCTGATATCCGCCGGCCATATCCAAAGAGTAGAGCTGCGGATTTCCCTTCGTATCTACGCCACCCACTATTAATTGTACAAAATAAGGGTAAAACTTAGAATCCTGGAGTATTATGGAGAGCAATGATGTTGCTGCTTTCGGAGAGAGAGGCTTCCCCTCTTCCATCTTGTAGACCTCGTTCTGTATCTTTACCTGCCTTATCAGCTCTTGGGCATCTCCAACGCCCCCCGCTATAGTCATCCCTATATTCTCATCTATCTTCCATATCTTCCTTGCGTCTGATGATGCTATAAAGACGTCCATCGTGGCCCTGCTGTCCGCGCCCAATACCACACCATCGCTGCACACCACGCCTATCGTAGTAGTGCCTTTCATGAGTTTTTCCATTGCACTTTTATCCATTAAAATCGCCTAGTTAGTTGTCGAATTAGGATTAAAACAAAACGTTAAAAATCAAATCACAGTTCGTAGCGCATAAATATAAAGCTTTTGATTGATGCGCGCTATTTCAGCAGCAATGTCGCATCGCCGATGATAGGTTTGGCTTTCTGATCAACAAGCTGCGCATTGCAGAAAGTGCGGTATCTTTTTGTGACCTTTACTTTGTATGTGTTGCCGATTCTTGTCTTGCCGTCCTTCACAAAAACCACAATCCTGCCCAGCCTGCCTATTCCCTCTCCATTTACTCCCTTCGCATCAACTCTGAGGTCGTAATCCACGCCCTCTTCAATCTGGTCGCTGTATAGTTCGTTCATCCTAACACCCTTAAGACCGGTTCCGCCAATAGGCAAAATGGTTCCAATCCACACCACAGATGCATCTCAAATAAAGCTTATAAGCTTACTCTTTAACTTTCGCACGAGACGTAGTCGTTTTGCCGGATTTGCGGGAAGGAGGAATGCGCATGAGCTTATACATTCCGAACCCGGACAACCCTGTTATTATTATCAGCGCGATTATGGAGTATTCCTCATACCTCATTATATTTGATAGGGACTGTGCTGCGGATGATCTGGCAAGCACAAGCAGCGACGTTGCCTTTGACCCGTTTCTGGCTGCGATGGAGTTTGCTTCGTTTAGGTATGCGTACGCATTTCTAAGGTTGGGATAAAAGAAAAAATATGCACTCTGGTTCACGGTGCGTATGTATCCGGCAGTCGCGTTTATCTCTTCTGCAAGCTGTCTGCCCACGGCATGGGATGCAGGGAGCGAGAGTTTGCTCTGGTTCATGATGCTGTTGCCTATCCCTATCCCTGCAAAGATGACCAAGAACAATGTGAGGGCCGGAAGTATGGCCGCCACCTTCGCGCCCATTTGATCACTACAGGTTCACATCGATATTAAGCTGTTCCTTTAGCTCTCTATATCTGTTCCGTATCGTCACTTCCGTGACTCCGGCAACATCCGCTACCTCCTTCTGAGTGCGGCGCTCTCCAGCTATTGCGCCTGCGATGTAAACAGCAGCCGCGCTTACACCGGTAGGGCTTCTTCCTGATACAAGCCCTTTCTTCATCGCACTTTTCAGCAGCTTTACAGCTTCCTCCTGCGCCTCGGCGCTGAGCTTGAGCGCACTCACATATCTCGGTACGTAGCTTATAGGATCCGTGAGTGGTACCCTAAGGTTCAAGCCATGGGATATTGCCCTGTACGCCCTTCCGACCTCCTTCTTCGGAAGCCCTGATATGCTTGCAATCTCATCCAATGTGCGCGGCATTGATGCCATTCTGCATGCCGCGTATATGGCAGCCTGCACTACGGTCTCTATAGGCCTTCCCCTTATAAAATTATTCTGGACGCATTTCCTGTAGAGAAGCGCAGCGTTTTCTCGTATGTTCTCCGGAAGTCCAAGATAGCTTGCGATCCTGTTGAGTTCTGGAAGCGCTATAAGGTAGTTGCGCTCGCTTGAGCTTGCTATGCTTGCACGCTTGTGCCATTTCTTCATACGGTAAAGTTGCGCATGTCTTTTTGAAGGGACGCGCACACCGCGTATGTCCTTGTTGTAAAGGTCGATCTCTGTGACAAGCCCTTTGTTTGCCTTTGTGTACTTCATCGGAGCGCCGGTCCTTGCTCTGGAGTTCCTCTGGTCGGAATCGAATGCTCGCCACTCCTGGCCAAGATCTGTGATGTTCTCCTCTATTACGAGACCGCAATTGTTGCAGACAAGCTCTCCGCGCTCTTTGTCATAGACTAGGTTGTCGCTTCTGCAGCTTGGGCACTGTTTGCCTGGCATAACTGAAGGGACAGGATGACTTGAAGCTGATGAAGAGGATTCTGGAATACCTTCAAAACTCTGCTCGTCTATCAGGTTTATCTTGTTGTTTTGCAGCACAAGCTTGCTATGTGGATACGACTCAGAGTTTGAAGCGGCAGCGGGCTTTTGCGGTACTGGTTTTGGCGCCATAGTCCGTTTGGATGGGTGTTGGCGCTTTTTCTGAACCTTTGTGTGTGCCGCTCTTGCAGCACTAGAATTTTTTGTTGTTTTCGTTGTCTTGCTATGGGTCTTTGTCACTTTTTTTGCCATTTGTTTCACCATTTAATCAGTCGGGAAAATAAGTAATGCTTTTAAACTTAACTAAAAATAGACATAGATATAGACGAGGCATAGATATTTAAAAGTTTGCATCGGTTTCGGGCAGCAAGGTTTAAATACGGGAAGGTAGAAAAGGGATGGATTGCATGGACAAGGAAAGAACAATCGATGAGGGAATGCCGGATATAGGCCTATTAGAAAGAGTATCGTCAGATGATATAGACGGGCCGGGAGACGATTCCAGAAGAGTGTATCCGGATGAGGACAACCATGAAGTATGCGGTAGTCTGGCAAGGAAGGAAAAGGAGTAGGTTACGGTGCGGGAGGCGTAGATATAAGTATGCGCCCGTTTATTCTTTTATTCCGGCAATTTCGATAAGCTATTTAAACATTCACAGAAGAAAAGTATCAAGGCGATGGTGATATAATGAAGGTTTCGGAAATATACAACATGGACATATACAGCGATGCGGGACAGTACTTGGGAGAAGTGAAGGATGCCATAGTGGATCTTCAGACAGGAGAAGTGAGCAGACTTCTGATGGAGGAGTGGAGAAACTCATCCGAGGATGAAGTAAGAAGATTGCTGCAGCACAAGAGCGTGCTCTTCAAGAACGTGAAGAACATAGGGGATGTTGTTTTGGTATCTTCAACAAGGGCTGCCGCCCAGCAACACGAGAATGTGGCGCAAGGAGAGGCAGAGGAGCTTTCTTTCAGGAGAAGGTAACTGCTATAGTTATCTTATCGGCTTGGGGAGTCGAATCCCCTTTTGGCCGTAATAGGTTCCCTTATACGGATCTGAGGCCTTGTTGTTTAATTTATTGAAGACAATGTGTGCGAATGGAATTCGAGGTTTAAGAGCTATACCGTAAGGGGCGTTGTTTACAACTTCTAGGGTTACGTTCCCTGCAAATCCTGCATCTATTATTGTCGGAGGCATGGAAAGGCCGTGCCTGGCCCATGTGCTGCGGAGCTCGACAAAACCGGCGATGTCGTCAGGTATCTCTATGAACTCGAGCGTGGAGAGGAGCACCTGTTCATGTGCACGTATCACCATAGGGCCCTTCTTTTTCTCTATGGAGTAGCTTGACTTGATGTGGTTAGGGTTTGATGGATCGAGCACAAAATCTTCCTTGAATATCGGGTGGCGAGCAATCTCGTCAGCAAGCCTAAAGTCTATCCCGTTCTCTCTGACCGCTCTCTTTGAAAAGGGGCGCACGCCAAGGCGGCCAGTCTTGACGAGATGTTCTATGTCGAATCCGGAAAGCATCATGATACAACCATAAGGGTTTTATATCGATGATTATTAAATCTCATATCAATATAAATTGGTGGTATGTGTGTTTGTAGCGTTTGAAGGGATAGATGGATCGGGAAAGAGCACACAAGCAAGGATGCTATATGAGCATATGAGCAGAAAGGAAAAGGTGGTAGTCACGCAAGAACCGACGGATGGAGAGGTAGGACAGCTACTTAGAAGATGTCTAAAGGGCGAGGTAAGAGTAAGCGATAGGACCATACAGCTCCTGTTCGTCGCCGATAGATCAGAGCATGTTAAGGGGATACTGCTGGAAACATCAAAGGGGATAAGTGTGATATCCGATAGATATGTATTATCGACGATAGCCTATGGGATGGCGGCTGGACTTGACAAAAAATGGCTGATAGAGCTCAACAAAGAATTCCCTGTACCTGACCACACGGTAATAATAAATGTAGATGCAAAGGAGGCGATGGGGAGGATAGAGGAAAGGATGTCCGAGAAAGGAAGAGAAAAGGCAGGAAAAGTCAGGGCGGAGTTGTTCGAAAAGATGGAGTTCTTGGAAAAGGTAGGAAAGGCGTACACCGATATAGTGGATCTGTATCCTAATACGCATATGATAAACTCGGAGGACGGCGTAGAAGAGACATTCGACAGAGTATTGGCGGCCATAAAGGAGTAAGAGAAAGATTTTTAATCAAGAGTGAGAAAAAGAGAGGATGCTCCCATCGTCTAGCTCGGCCAAGGACGCGGGGCCTTCAACCCCGCAACACGGGTTCAAATCCCGTTGGGAGCAAACGGGATTTGCGAGCACAAGTGCGGGTTCGGATAGAGAGGAACCCGCAAGGTATCCAAGCCTCAAACAAGCAAAAGGGGGGTTCGGATACCTGAAAAATTGAAAGCTAGGTGTTTGGAAATGGCTAAAAAAAATTCATTGAATTTTTCATCGTCTAGCTCGGCCAAGGACGCGGGGCCTTCAACCCCGCAACACGGGTTCAAATCCCGTTGGGAGCAATGTTTAAATGGGGTTATATATAAGAGCCTCAAATGTCCCCCTTTTCTAACATAGTTTTAGCTGTGCCATTTAATTCAACAAAAGGCAAGAAACTACTTAGCGACCTTGGGAAACTTTAATCTTGTTGCGCTAAAATTTAGCTCTATTGTAAAATTAATAGGTTTACTAACTTTTCTCCTAGGTTTGAACCCAATATCAAAACACTCGCCTTGCATGTATTCTTCTTGGCTTTTTTTCTCTTTTCTCTGCTTGTCATTTAGATTAGATATCTTTAAATCTTCAATTTTCCATATTCTTGTGGGTTTTTCATTATAATTTTTATGAAATATTAATTTCCCATCAGGCAGATTCTTATTTTTTGGCTTTATGTCATTTAACTTATATTTATATCCTTCGTCTACACAAAAAGCATTTGTTTGATAGGTACTACCAAATTTATATGGATAAATTTTGCCAGCA
>JAJYTZ010000003.1 GCA_021792775.1 Microcaldota archaeon | reverse complement strand
TCCCGCTCTATCAACTTTATTCTTCTTGAGATCTCAGCTGACTCATCTTTCCTCTGACGGGACATTTTGTATGCACGCGCATACTCCTCAGCCAATACGCTACTCATAATACTAATTGCATAAAAAAAGATAAAAAGGAATGGTTGAACTGTCCTTACCGCATACATCTATGTTCCCTTTAGCACCAGAGCGTTTTCAGGGAAGGGCAACACCGACACTATCCATTTTCCAAGCCCTTGTCTGACTGGGCAAGTGTTTGCCGATCCGAACGCGATTTCAGCTATAGGCAAATCATTCTTGTTGATCTTGGTACAGTTTGAATTGCCTCCATCCACCCCAGTCGCGCTACTTATATGGAGTGAGGACAAGTCACAAAAAGCATATATATGTCAAGGTGTATAGAAACACGATTGTCCAAAAACCAAAACCGGCGTAAATGCTATGCATGTCCTTCAAAGGAACGAAATGTGAATGCGAGGTAAGTAAATGAACGACCCAAAAGAAATAAGCTTATATATAGACGACGGGAATCGGGCCAGGTCTAGCCTTTCTCCTCAGCATATTCTCAGAGTTGCTGATGTGATGACAGAGGCGCTAAGGTCTGGCAGAAAGATTCTCTGTATGGGAAACGGGGGGAGCGCAGCCGACTCACAGCATTTTGTTGCAGAGCTTGTTGGAAGGTTTGAGGCAGAAAGAAGGGCCCTGCCAGCCATCGCCCTTACTTCTAATTCTTCTATAACTACGGCGATAGCTAACGATTACTCGTACGAACGGGTATTTGCAAGGCAGGTCGAGGCGCTCGCAAAAGAGGGGGATGTTGTGGTAGGCATCTCGACAAGCGGAAATTCCAAGAACGTGATAGCCGCAATGGAATCTGCGAGACAGATAGGGTGCAAGCTCGTTACGCTGACCGGCGAGAAAGGAAACCTCGCGTGGATGGCAGATCCAATGTGTGACATAACTGTATTGAGCTCACGAACTTCAATAATACAAGAAGCGCACATCTGCGCGATACACATGATATCGAAAATAATCGAGGACAACTTTCTTGGCAAGGGATAGGGGAACTCCTTCCATGCCGGCTAGTATTTATAATCTTATAATCATTTAGTCAGTCATGGAAATAAGATTCTCTAAAGGCAGCATAGTACTTAATCAAAAAGGGATAAACGCCTTAGACAAATTGGTCATCAAGTTCATTGCGGCGATGGGCAATGTCGACTATGTAATAGTTAGCGGTTATATCGCAATCTTTTTTGGAAGGATAAGAGGCACAGAGGACATTGATATACTAATAAACAGAATGAGCCTAAAGCAAATCCGGGAGTTACACGCTAGGCTTCTCAAAAGCGGGTTCGAACCGGTAAATAACGTAGAGGGCGCCAAAGACGCATATGAGTTACTTTCCGAGGGATCCTCTCTCAGATACGCCGAAAAGGGAACATGGGCACCTAATTTCGAGATGAAGTTCGTCAAGAAACCTCTCGACAAACATACCATGGACAGCAAGGTTAAAGTCACATTTAATGGCAAATACTCGATGTCCATCTCTCCGATAGAACTACAAATCGCATTCAAGCTGTGGCTCGGCAGCGATAAGGATTATGAAGACGCACGATACATTTTTAATATCTTTAAGGCATATATTGATGCAAAGAGGCTGAACGAATTCATCTTGGAACTCCGCGTAAAGAGAGAAACCGTAAGGAAGGTATTGGGTGGATTAGACGAAACAAAATAGTATTCTAACCGGTCTGAAGAAGGCAAAAGCCCGCAATCTTAAAAACAATTTCGAGTACATTGATGCGTATTCCGACTACGTAAAGAAGACGGACAACAAAACATGGAGCAAAGGTCAGAAGAAGTTCCTGGATGTTCTGTACAGCAAAAAGAGAAGGTCGCGGAAAGCAAAACCATTCCAGTAAATATAGAGTTATAACCTGTTTTTCATATCTACACTGTAATAAAGGCTATTCTATGGTCTCTTCAGAAACAAAGAAGAAGGAAATCCTTGCAGTGCTTGTGATAGGCGTATTGATGTCTGCCATAGACATTACCATCGTCATCCTCGCTCTGCCTACCATAGACCTGAACCTGCATGCCGGTGTAGCAACCTCAATCTGGATAATAATGGCGTATATCCTTGTTATAACCGTCCTGTCCACGCAAGTCGGGAAGTTAGGTGACAAATTTGGACGCGCAAAGATGTACAACTACGGAATTGCTATATTCGTTATAGGCTCCGCGTTATGCGGACTCTCTCCTGACATTCTTTCTCTCATCGGGTTTAGAGCGGTACAAGCGGTCGGAGGAGCGCTTCTCAGCACATCGAGCACTGCTGTGGTATCGGATAACTTCGAGCCGCATGAAAGGGGCAGGGCCTTCGGTTATACCGCGCTGGGGTGGAACCTCGGCTCTATAATGGGCATCTTCCTGGGAGGGTTGCTAACGACAATAAACTGGAGGCTCATCTTCCTGATAAACGTGCCTATAGGCATCGCCTTGCTTCCCATAAGCATGAAACGCCTTAGTGACGTAAGGGAGAAGATAAAGGAAAGGTTCGACCTCATTGGCTCTTTCCTTCTCGGAACCGGACTTTTCATACTCACAATAATGGCGGTACACTCAATCTACTCCGGAATCGATGTGAATGCGTTGCTTATGTTGGTAGCCTCATCGATCTTCTTTGCGCTCTTTATCCTCAGGGAAAAAGAGATAAGCTTTGGGGTAATAGACCTCCGGATATTCAAGAACAGAATCTTCAGCTTCTCGGTATTGGCAAGCATGCTGCAATCCACAGCGAGCTTCGCAGTCCTTTTCATCCTTATCCTCTACCTTCAGGGGGTGAGAGGCCTCAGTCCGTTCTTAGCAAGCATTTATCTCCTTCCGGGCTATGCACTCGGTGCGGTCGTTGGTCCAAAGATGGGAAGAATTTCAGATAGGATAGGTTCAAGGCTGCCAGCCACCGCCGGACTTTTCATTATGCTTATAGGATACACATCATACATACTTCTACTGAACCCGGTATCGCCCATATATTATGTTGCGTTAATCACTATCATAACTGGAATAGGTTTAGGAATGTTCTTCCCTCCAAACATAAGTGCGATAATGGCGAACGCGCCGCATGACAAGTACGGGATGGCATCAGGGATAAACAGGACATTCGGAAATGTGGGGATGGTAATGAGCTTCGTTATTGCCCTTACGGCAATATCAGTCTCAATCCCGAGGGCAGATGTGCTATCAATATTCCTGGGCACGAAAATTGGCGGATTGTCGGCGTCTGTTGATGCATCATTTATGAATGGCCTGCATACTGCATTCATCGCCTCAGCCGTGATGCTGGTGCTTGCAATGCTAATGTCAGCCTCAAGAGGCAAGGAGGACAGGAGACAGATCACGAAAGAGCGGGAGCAATAAAACGCGGAAAACTTACCTAATTTCTTTCCACCCTAACTTGATTTTGGCGTATCTCGCTATATAATGGGATTCCGGCACAAAGGTATATTTATTTTTCCATCCCACACTAACCATACTTTTTGTTGTTTGGGAAGCCCATACTGTTTCAGGCTGAAGGATGCCACTAAAAATAAAAAAAGCACAAGGGATGCAGCAATATGCACGGCAAAACGGGCACACATATAAAGGAATTGGTAGCCCTTACACTCTTGATATCTCTTCTTCTTGCCGGCGTGACAAACATAACAAAATCCCAGGTAAACCGCATTACAGCAAACGTTATCGTCTCATGCCCATTCAAGGCAAGGCTTGTCCCATCATCTCTGTATCCCAAGATAGGTAACATCATAATCAACTACACAATAGTGAGCACAGCTTCATGCAACGCCACAGGCCTGCAAGGATATGCTGATTTCTACAACCCATCAGACTCAGCGAACACAGTACGCATCAACATCTCTACCTCATCCGCAGAAAACCTTGCTGTGCATCCGCTTTCCTTCAATTCATTTCTGCTTAAGAGCGGTACAGAGACAGGCTACATATTGATAAAGAACCCCGCAACAAACTCAACAAGCAATTACACAGTCACATTCAAGATCGAGGGATCCGCAAACATAAGTATAAACCGCCTTTCTGTACCCTCCGTATACAAAGGCTCTCCGGTATACTTCTATATCGATTTAATAAACAATGGCGGATATTCTGCATCCAATCTTACAGCGCATTGGAAGATTACAGGCCCCGCAAACTACTCCGCACAGATACCGATAGGGCCCATGGCGGGGCAGGGCTCGACAGAAAACATTTCCTCAGAGCATAACAACATAAGTGCAATGCCTGGAAATTACAGGCTTACTCTTTACATATCCTACAACTCTATAGGGATTACGAAGCGCACCGCAAACTATAACGTCTCATACTCAATACTCCAGAATAGTGGCACGGCGCCCACAATCATACCCCTCCCTACCACTCCTGCCTCAAAGCCCTCTGTAGAGGTGCAATCTGCCCCAGTCTACATACTCTCTAACAATGGAGAGCCGCTCATATCGGATTTGCGGATAAAGAATACCGGCAACTCGACAGAACAGATAAACATATCCATACCTAACTCAGCAAGGAGTTTCCTTTCGATATCTTCAGGCAACATATCCCTATCCCCTAAAGGGAGTGCCTCTGTGCACCTTGCGTTTTCCCCGCACAACATCTCAGGCAGCAAAATAATACCGATAAACCTGACAGTAAGCTCCGGCGGGCTGTCTAACAGGCAGAGCGAGTTCATAATGTATCAGGTGCAGAACAGTTCTGCATCGCGCATCCGCATCACCACTCAGGTAAACCTTCTGAACGGGACAAATGAAGCTTATGGGATAATAGAGATAACCGCTCCAAATTCCACCCCTATAAACAATTCCAACATAGAGACATACCTCCCATATTCGCTCGCCTCAAACACATCCCAGATAAATGCTTACGGCCTTCCGAATTCTGTCAATGGAAGCAATGGAAACTTCAGCATAAGATGGCATATACCGTACCTGCAGAAGGGACAGAAGATATATGCATACTTTACGGTAATGAGACCTGGCAACATCCAATCTGTCGGCGCTCTTGCCAATCTTGTATTCCAATCTGCAGCGCCGCAATCAGCTGTGCTCAAAATCATTAGCGTATCAGCGCCGCTTGCACATCCGAATTCAACCATAACAATAAAGGTATTAGCGCTATATACCGGGACATCTGCGCAAAACATCGATTTCGAATACACCGCTTCGTCCAATACAACAGTCTTAAACAGCTCACAGAGAGTGCTAGCAGCTCCAGACAATCTCATACATGTGAGTTTTATCGAGAGTATAGGCAACCAGACCGGAACTCTGCAAAACTTTCTGCAGGTGAGCACGAACGGTTCCGTACAGGGGGCTTCCGTGCCCTTATTTGTCACTCCGGCTGCGCCGCCTTCCTCAGTCCCTACAACAGTAGTTGAAGGAAATACATTAGGCCAGTTTGGCTTTAGGAACACTAAAAGTATAATATACATAATAGGAACATTATTGATTATTGCCGTAATATCGATAAGTGTGAAGAAGATTGAGATGCGAATGGCAGCAAGAAGGCATGTCGGGGAGCTTGCCAGCATTAAAGAAAGGATAAAAAGGGGCGATAATCGATGAGGTCTAAGATACTTGGCGTAATGTCGCAGAAGGGAGGGGTAGGCAAGACAACGATAGCCGTAAACTTGGCGGTCTCATTAAGGCTTACGGGCTACGAGGTATTGGTGATTGATCTTGACACATCAAATCCGTCGGTAGGAATACATCTGGGAATGCACGAGTCTGGAGACGGGGTAGAGGCATTCCTGAATGGCCATAAGGGGATGAAAGAGTTCGTGTCTGTGCATGCGCCTTCAGGGCTGCATGTTATGCAAGGGTCAATAGATTCTCCGCAGTACAATCTCACAGAACTCGGCGCGCACAAGCTCAAAAAGGAGATAGAAAGGGCCGCATATGATTTTGTTATAATCGATACCCCTCCGGGTCCGGCATCGAAAGAGATAGCAAATGTGCTTATAGACGATGCGATGATTGTTACCACACCAGACCTGCCCAGTTGCACTAGCGCGTTTAAGATATCAGAGCGAATCGACCGTATAAACAAACATCACTCACTGGTCATCAACAAAAAGAGGGGAAAGAGTTACGAGATAAGCGAAAGGGCGATACGCGCCGAGTACAAAGGCAGAATATACGGAGTCATAGCGGAAGATGAGCGCGTATTAGCCAGCATAGGCACGCACATACCCGCCGTGCTCCTATACTGCAACATCCCATTCTCGAGAAGCATAAATAGGATAGCTGAAGATTACACGCGGGACAATAGTTCCGTTCAGAGAAACGCCAAATCCATAGATACGAGAAAGGGCAATCTCTATAGCCTCTTCTCCGGAATATTCAAAAGAGGAAGAAACCAATGGCGAAAGAAAGGTATATAAATCATTCCTGCGCTGATAACAACCTATAATAACGGATGTGTTCAAATTACACGTGATACTATGAACAGAAACTTGACTTGGCGCATAGCCGGTATAATGATGCTAACAGCCGTGTTCTTTTCGATGCTCTTTTTGCATCAGAACATCGCATATGCAACTTCGCCAAACCAGAATGTGAATGCCAATGTGGTTGTGCCGTCAACATGCTATCTATCAGCAACTCCCAACACAATAACATTCGGTTCTGTTCCTCCTGGCTCTAACTACGCTGACAACGTGCTTGTTAATGGGACAGACACCAACGGCAACGTGAACTCATACCTATTCGTAAGCGGAGGGAATTGGGTTGCCACAGGGCTGCATTTCGGAGTGTCAAACTCCACATGGAATCCGACCTCTCTATCCACATTCGCCGGGAACGCGCTTTCGACAACTGCCGCAAACACAGCGATACTGGTGCCTTTCGGCGGAAGCAACTCCATTTACTTTGGAATGGAAGTACCGGGAGGTCAAGCCTCAGGCACATACACACAGACAATAACGATGTACGCGAGTTGCTAAAGCTCCGTACTCCTTTTTTGTTTTTTTCTCTGCCTGAACCCAAACTGAAATGATTGAATGATGCATAAAAGGAACAGCAAAAACATTGCGTTAATCCTAATCTTCATCCTTTCCACAACGGTGCTTGTGGCAGCGCATGCACAGATAGGGGAAGTGGCAGGCCCGATAAACTTCAACGTGAGCCTAGGTTCTTCCCAGACGCTTCAATATACAATCGTAAACGGAGGAAGCGCACCGATGAACTTCTATATAAAGGCGGCGATAACCTCCAGCATAAAGAATGAGACGACTCCAACGATAACAGCATTCCCTGCAAACGGAACAATACTTCCGCATCAGCAATACGCCATAAACCTTACTGTGCATATGCCCTCAAACGACAAGCCGGGACTCACATGGCAGGGAACAGCGCAGGCGCTCGAAGCGTCAAACATCACAGCGCCGGGAGGAGCTGTGATACAGACAGGCGTGCTTAAAGGAATAACGGTAATGTCCGCAAAGCCGAAAGGGTTGCCTGTAGAATACATCATCCTGTTCGCCGTAGTGGTAGTAGTGATAACCGCACTATCGTACTATCTGTTCATCCGAAAGAGAAAAGGCAGCCGGAAAGAGGAAAAGAATCAAAAAGGCAAGAAAATCTAATCCTTACAAAAGCTTGAGCCTTCCTGTTATATCGTCAAGCTCCTCGCTCATCCAGGGACCGACTCCCAACGCGGTCTTTGTGCCTGGAGGCAGTTCTGTAAGGCCCGCATCCGCTACAAGAGCGCACGGTACCTTCTTATACTTGAACGCATTGTAGAGCTTTACCAGCGACTCCTCATTCTCTGTCTTCAGCACTATCTTCTTCTCTCCCTGCTCAAGCCATTTCTTTGTTATGCCTCTGTCTGTGCGCTCCGCCTCAAAGAAGCTCATGAGGGATGCGTGAGCGCCCTGCGCGACCGTTTTTCCCTTGCTCATCTCTAGGTCGGATCGCACTATGATCGCCTGTTTTATCTCCCCCTTATGAAGCATATGCAGCATAAATTTATTGCTCCGCTCAGGTTTATAAACGTGAGTAAAAGTGATTAACAACGCGCCGGAATTCATACTATTCAATCTGTTCAGCCGCCTATGTATAAAATTATCTCTCTTATAAAGATAATATTTATAAATATTGTCTTCCTTATAGCTACCATGGACAGAGACAACATAATAGATTACTTCAACGAATATTCTGGCTTGAAGCCGAACATACTGGACAGGGAACTAGAGGTTCCCACAGATTCCAAATTTATAATA
Source organism: Microcaldota archaeon (assembly GCA_021792775.1). Lineage (GTDB taxonomy): Archaea > Micrarchaeota > Micrarchaeia > Micrarchaeales > Micrarchaeaceae > JAJYXL01. Next base: position 49,694 of record JAJYTZ010000003.1, on the reverse strand, counting down.
TCGCTTTTTGGTCCAAGAAGGGCAGGAAAGACCTTCTACTTTTTCCAGCTTGAAAAGACGCTCGAAAAACCGTTTTACCTGAATTTCGAAGACTCCAGGCTCTATAGCATAAAAGCAAACGAAATAAGGGATATAATCAGGATATACATAGAGAATTTCGGCGCGGAACCACGAAATATCATGTTCGATGAAATCCAAAATGTTGCTGGCTGGGAGAGCATAGTAAGGGAACTTTATGATGTCAAAAAATACGGCATATTCATAACCGGTTCTTCTTCAAAGCTCATGTCGAGCGAGATAGCCACGCAATTAAGAGGGCGCTCGCTATCTTATCTGATGCTTCCGTTCAGTTTCAGGGAATTCTTAACCGCAAAGAAAATCATGCCTGGAAAATACCACACAAAGGACGACGAAGCAAAATTGCGCAAGCTTCTATCGGAATATCTTGAATTCGGCGGGTTCCCAGAAGTCGTCCTTAACGAAGACAAGATAAAGATACTCAAGGAATACTCGGAGCTCGCGCTTTTTCGGGATTTTATAGAGAGGCACAAAGCAAAGAATATGGGCCTTGCCAGATATCTGCACGAGACTATGATACAGAACTTTTCCAAAGAAGCATCAATCAGGTCGTTCTTCGAGAAGGCTAAAAGTTCCGGGATAAAGATATCGAACAATACGGTTTATGACTACATAGATAAATTACGGGACACCTCTCTGTTTTTCTTTATAAACAGGTATTCGAAAAAGCCACATCTCAGGGCATCGTGGCCTAAAAAGATATACATTGCGGATACAGGGCTGTCAAAGACCCAAAGATTTTCAGAAGACAAAGGCAGGCTGCTGGAAAATGCCGTATTCCTCGAATTCCTAAGAAGAAAGAATGCCAACCCCCTGCTTGATATATATTATTTCAGCGAGCACGACGTAGAAATCGACTTTTTACTGAAGAGCGCAGACAAAGTAATACAGCTAGTGCAGGTCACATACGAACTTACGGATAAGAATTACCGCAGGGAGGTCATGCATCTCATCAAAGTATCAAAGGAGGTAAAATGCCGCAATCTATTGATTCTGACATGGAACGATGAGCGCATCATACAAGAAAGCGGCGCAACCGTAAAGGCGATGCCGCTGTGGAAATGGCTGCTGACTAAAGAACCGCCGGAAAGATTACTTGCAAAGGTGTTTTAATGTCATTTCTTTTCGATACGTTCGCGTATCCATTGCTGTACATACTTCCTGCATACATAGCAAATGGCGCGCCTGTCATATTCAAGGGCAAAAAGCCCCTTGACATGGGCAAAAAGATAGGGAAGAGGCGGATATTCGGGGACAACAAAACGGTGCGGGGAACGCTCTTCATGATGATTGGCGCCCTCGTCGTAGGGATGCTTGAATATCCAATATTCGGATATATGCTTGAGGTAGCTGTGCTGATGGGAGCAGGCACGATCATTGGGGATCTCCTCGGCAGTTTCATAAAGAGAAGGATGAATTTCAAGCCAGGAAGATCGTTCCCGATAATGGACCAGTACGGATTTTTCCTTTTTGCGATGCTGTTTGCTTACCCTCTCGGACATCTTCCAGACATATACGGGTTACTCTTCATTGTGGCGCTTACCGGTGCGATGCACCTCCTTACAAACATCGGCGCCTATCTTCTCAAACTAAAAAATGTGCCGTGGTAACGTGGTAATATGGACATACATTCTCTAGTTTCTGCATTCAGCAGAACATCCACGATAAAAGAGATAAGGAGGGATGGCTCTGTCCTCAAAGTGGTAGAGAAACACGGCAAGAATAGGACAAGGATCCTCATGTATAATGGAACCGTCTTCTCCACGATAAGGAGCGAGAGCATATACACGAACAGCTACTGGGATTATTTTCTGCCCCTTCCCTCGCTCTTTAAAGCGCCGAGAGTGCTTGTGCTCGGGCTGGGCGGAGGCACTATCCCTTACCAAATAGAGAGCATGTTTCCAGATGCATCGATAGACGCGGTCGAGGTAGACAGGGATATCGTTGAGATTTCCAAGATCTTCCTCCAAAGAGAGCTGCGCTCAAGCATAATCATCGCAGACGGATACGAATTCGTCAATCGAACGGATAAGAAATACGATATCATCATATCTGATCCGTACGTGGATGATGTGATGCCGGAGAAGTTCCTTTCAAGAAAGTTCATCTCGGATGTGCGCTCAAAGCTTTCTGAAGGGGGGATATTTGCGGTTAACTTCGTGATATCGCACAAGCTGGTCAGGATGCTTGAGCCGTTCCTATCTGAGATAGAGGCGGAGTTCGGCTCATATGAGAGAGTGATACCGCTGACCGTGCCTGGCAACAACATAATAATAGCCGCCAAAGGAAGGGAGACAAAGCATGCGCTCCTTTCGGCAGGGAAGCTGGAAGGATGCAAGGAAGCGGAGAACGTTTCGATTGCATACGCCCAGGCGATCCCCTAATCCCAAAAATGGTTTCTTTGTACTCTGCAAACCATAAATTCCAAAAGAGATCGGCATTTATGGCCGGATGTCTCCCAAATCATATTATTGAAGCTTTCTCACAATGGTCTCATTAAGCAGGTATTACATAGAGGGAAACATCTATGAAATCTTTCCCTCTATAGAGAACTACATCTGAGAATAGGGCAGCCGATACCGGCAAGGATCGGCCTTTCCTGTCGACGAATTTTGAGGGCGTGCAATCACAATATTATCATAATTATATAATAGTATTACCACGATAATATTATTGAAGCTCTGCATTTGCAAAAGCTGCGTCTCTGCTATGTTGACTCTTGGCGAGACTGCTTTCTACGGACGTTCAACTGTAGTTGAGCTTGAAGATGCGCGTGTCTGAGTTCTGGTAGACAAGCTTCATCCTCACAGCGCCGTTTCCGTAGCTGCACGATGCGGCGCCGCACAGGAAGAGGAACTTGACCATGTTACTCTGCGCAAGAGAGCCACCCATCATGTAAGCCTGGGTTATGGTGCTTCTGCCAGAAGGGTTTATATAAAACGAGATGAAGAGTGTTCCATTGTACGCCCTTCCTCTGGTGTAGTTGTATTCCTGGTATGAGGAATAGTTCTCGTTGTACAGGATCGTGTGCGCTATCGGCACATCTACCGTGCTGTTGTGTATAGAGGAATTTACGTTCACAATCCCGTTTGAGTTGGCGATGTTCATTGTCGCATTGTAAAGCCCGTTGCCTACAAAGTAGTAACTTATGCTGTTCGTTGCTGTGGATGAAGCGACGCTGGCTCCTTGGAACTGGTAGATCACATAGCCGGATGTGGAGTTCATCCCTGTTTCGAGCAGAAGGCCGCCGTACTCGTTGAGCCAGTAGTATCTAACTACAAAGTATTCGGGCCTGTGCGTCGTGTTGGTAAGATAAGATGTGTCTGGCGTATCGTTCAATATGAAGTTCGCAAAACCCTTTATGAGAATAGGGTTTTGCCCGTTCACGCTGTCCGTAGAGCTCTGGCGATGCGCCCAACCTTCAATTACAGAGCCGTCTGGCCAGACCGCGAGCACTGTGGCGTTGGAGGGAGTGTTGCTTCTAAGCCATCCCATTGCAGAGAGGAAGGAGGGATTGATCCCATCAGCCTGCCCGGAAGAAATCATCTGCACATACGCGAATACAACAGAGTAGGAGAGAATGAGAGCGATAATGCCTATGTAAAGGCAGAGAACGAGTTTGCCCTTGCCGAAGTCTCTTGCGGATGCGATAAGAGCGAATATTACGGCGATGACCAGAGCAGGTACCATATCAAAGTATATGCCAAAATTCAGCTTACCTAAAAGGATCGCGAACAGGCTGCCAAACATGTATACGGCGACAGGCAGCGCGACAAGCGCGGCCCCAATCATCCCGATTTTCCCATACCTCTTCTCAAATATCCTCCACAGTGCGTATACCGCGTAAGCCGCGAATATTGCGATAGGTACGGCAACGAGAGAGTTGAATCTTATCGCATTTGCCTGAAGATATCCTGTCAGTATTAGATAACTAAGAAGGATGAGGAAAGGAATGCTCATGCCTATGCCTATAGACCTCCTTCCTGTTCTTAAGATGCTATCTGCTGCAGGGAGCATCTCTGCGGAAGCGAAAAGGAAGAGAATTACACCAAGTACCGCAAGAGGAAGCTGGAAGCCGAAACTGCCCCAGATGAATCCAAGAGTAGGGGGTTGCAGCTCCTGTATTGATTTCGTGAGAGTGTTTCCGGCGATGACAAGGCCGCCCCCGCTTGCAATGTTATAGATATAGCTTCCTCCGATAACCATTACAAGAACGAACCCTATCAGGATAATTGCAAGCCCTGTCTCTATCCTTCTTCTGCTGTTCATCATAAGCGAGGGAAGGCGTTCCCTGCGCTGCACCATCAGGAATGCAAGAACAGTGGCGGCAAGGAGAGGAATGTAGAAAAGGAAGAAGTGCGGGCTGGACATCGCCTCTCCTCCGCCCTTTATCACTTCGAGATATATCCAAACATGCTGTATCAGGTATTCAATGGGCAGGGATAAGGCAACTACAATGCTGCTCCTCAGCATCTGCGCATCTGCCATTATGAATCCATATAAAGAGACGAGAACAACCGCAAGCATGTAAACAAAAATCATGAAGGGCGCGCCAGCCCAGACTGCGGTCCCTATGCCTATTACAATCGCGCTTCCAGCTCCGAAAGCGATGGTCTTTCTGACATCCTTATCCCTAAAGGCCTTTATGAGGAATATGAGCGAGATTATCATGAAGATAGTTACGAAGCCGTCTCCTCTGTATACAAGCGCGCCGGTCCTTGCGATGTCTCCGCTGGAGACGGCAACCATGAACATCGCGATAAGCCCGAGGACCCTGTTCCTGAATAGATACATCACAAGGAAGAATGCGCCTATTGCGTCAAGGATTCCAAAGAGGATGGGGATGAGGCGCATGACATTGAGTATGCTTAGGCTCTTCCCAAGGAGAAGGTAAGGTATTATCGCCGTATAATAAAGTCCGAGGGGCTCGGTCACAAGATTATGCGAAGGAAAGCCGGAGAGCGCAGAATGCAACGGCGCGGAAAGGTGGTTTGCAAGTATCTGTTCTATTATACTATAATGGAAGAAGCCGTCCGGCTCAAAGAATCCCTGGAATCGGAGAAGGCCGGTCCTGAGGAAGACTCCTAGGACAAGGATAGCGACCGCAAGCGCAAAGAAAATTACCTGATTCCTTGTTACATTCATTGGCACCAACAGGGAGTTATAGACCGTTAACTTATAAAGAGTTTGCAATGAACGGAGCAGGGAGCGTGCCGCACTCGGGATTTATGTTAGCTGGACAACTTATACATGCATCAGTATCCAAGGATATTTCACAACGGCGTTAGATGTTGCATACCTCGGAATACATGCATCTCTGCGGTTCGCTCTTATCCAACCAGTTATCGAGGCTGATTTTCCAGTTCACGTTGACAAAATGGGAAAGCGGGCATCGGAGCGCAGAAAGGCGAAATATGGGCAAAACTTCGTCAATCATAGAACTGGGTTGTTGCAATAGCAATATATGTATAAAGTTTTTTTTATCCGAACAAGAAAGCTTTAAATACTTATCTTTTTATTCAATTGTAGTTTAACAAATAACGTTAAATGCAAAGATGGTAGTATGAATAGACTAAAAGCGAAGAGAATAGCTGCTGTCGCAGGCGGCGCAGCATTGTTAGGTCTTGGGATCGCGTTCGCGGCTCCTGTAACATTCCAGAATGTACCAATAATCAATAACGCGGGAGCACCGGTGGTGCAGGTAGTACTCGGCCACGGGGCACAGCCAAGCGACGGTGTCGCGGCAGCGAGCATAGCAGCGGCGATAGGAAACCTTGCATATGTATCAACACCAGTGACTGCAAGCGTTAACGCAACGCAGGCGGCAAAGGTGCTTGGAGCAACAGTTCCATCATCGTCAGTGACGCTATCGAACCAGCAGGTATGGCTGAATGAAAGCTCATCCGCATCGTTCGGAACCAACTCATACGGTTTCACAGCGCTGATAGGGTCGGTCTTCAACAAGGCTATACAGCTCGGTTCTCCAATCAGCACCAAGCAAAACAGCACAAGTGAGGTATCAACGAATCCATCATATACATACAACGGTGTATCTTCAGCAATCAACCCACAGCCAAGCCCGTTTGTAGCGTTCGGAGCTCCATCAGTGAGCAGCGTAACAGCAACATACAATGGAGGAGGCATGTCCTACAGCACATTCAGAAACACCTCAAACAGTCTCGATAACCTATTGCAGGTAAGTGCGACACAGCTACCATCTCTGCTCAACAACTTTGGAGCGAATGGAGAGACAGAGTACCTATGGTTGGCGGGCTTCCCGGTATTCAACCAGAATACAAAGCAGTTCAACCTTGCCAGCGCAACAGGCGCATATCAGGTTGTGTTCAACAAACCGGTAAACAAGATGACGAGCTCAAACTCAATAAACAATGCAGATTTATCGCTGCTCGGCGAGAACTGGACATTCCTGAACTACACACCACCTGGTGGTACTGTTTCTTCAGCTAATACGGTCTCTGGAGGAAAGATCCAGTTAGCACAGGCATTGACACCGGTACAGACTCTGTATGTGGGAAAGAGTTTCCAGTTCGGGAACTTCACAATACAGCTTGCTGACTTGGGAAGAGCAAACTCGTCCGGAACCAGCCCTGCAATACTGAACATATTCTATAATGGAGGAAATACTCCTACGAACACGACATCCATATACGCGCCGAAGCTGGCAAAGTTCAACGTATCAGGACATCTGTTGTTCCTGAAGGTAAAGAACGTGACGAACGGTTACACGATACAGTATGCGAAGGTACAGGCATACTCTAACGTGTACAACATAACAAGTTCGCAGGTCTTGAACCAGACGAACGATCCTGGATGGACAGCAGAGCTTCTCTGGACAAACAGCTCATCGTCAGGCAAACCAAACGCCTTGCAGAGCATAGTACTGGTAAACAGCACATCACAGACACTCACACCAGGGCAGAGTTTCAGCTTTGTGCAGAGCCCATCTGCGTACAAGCTGACATTCGTGGGACCGACTCTCGGCTCATCGAGCTTTGATCCTGTGACAATAAGCAGCCAGAACGTGGGAAGCGTTTCATACGCTAACCTCGGTACTGCCGCTACGGGTCTAACAGGGGCAAACGTGGTAAGCAACGTGACAGAGCCTGCGCAGGAACTTGTAGTGACAAGCTCAATACCTGGAGCATTCACTGCAGGATCAGCGCCACAGAGCTCAACTCTCACGTATGACCTGACTCCGTACCAGCTTGACGAGACTCTACCACCAGCCCTAGTACAAACCGGAAATGTGTTCATTAGCGCAGCATCAGCTGATACTGGTTTGGTAAATGCAAATGCAGTACTGACAGTAACGGTAAGTGGATACAATGGCAATACACATCTGAACCCGTCATTTACTGTAAATACTCTGACCACATCCCCAAACTCTATAGGTCAGGTTTCAGGTGGATTTACTAACGTGACATCGATAAAGCTCTCCAGAGCAATTCCAGGAGTCACTGTAACAGTAAATGACGCCTCGAACGCAATTGCAACACTAAAACCAACATCAGCATCAGCAACAGCACTGGTTCTATATGCACCAGCTTCTGGAAAGGTGTACAACCAGGTAACAAGCGGTTTGACAGCAACATACAACCAGCACAACGGCCAACCAACCACATCGTTCGCACTGGCAGGGACATCTGGAGTGAAGTTCAACGGAGGTAACTCCAATGAGTTCTTCACTTACACGATGAACGAGTTGGCGGTTCCAAGCCAGTCGAGTTCGCAGGACTCGGTTGCATTCGGTCTGTTCAACAACACAGGCGGAGTGAGTTCTCAGCCGCTGTTCATACTGAACGGAACTGTGAGCGGTACGAAGAACAATGTGACGTACACGCCAACAGTCGGCGCGGCAATCAACGCTAACCAGAGCTTTGTAACTGAGCGCGGAAGCAAGGTTGCATCGATAGGTCCGCAGCAGATAGCATTCGACATCGCTAAGAGCGTAGATCAGCTGCAATTCGTTGTGGCTCCGTCAAGTGCGTCTAGCTCGAATGCAGTATCGTATGCGCTGCACGGACCATATGGCGTAGGACAGGCGACAAACCTGGCTAACGTTTCCATAGGGAAGGTGACTGCGAACGTATCAGTTGCTCCTGGAGCTCACTTCACAGTGACAGGAATAAGCAACCTGACAGCAACTCCATCAGTGAGCGCAGCAGACACTCCAGTGCTATTGAAGAACCTGAGCGCAGGATCTCCAAACAACCTGGTAGTGCTTGACTCACAGGCAAACGCTGGCAGTACTTTGGTACTCGTAGGAAGCGGATACGTGAACTCTCTCAGCGCACAGCTGGAAAGCGCACTCGGCATATCAGTAAGCCCAACCAACCCAGAGGTATTGCAGGCATACGCCGCAAACACCACAAGGGGCGCAAGGGTATTGGTAGCAGGGTACCAGGCTAACCAGACAACCGCAGAGGCTAACGCCTTCATACAGGACCTCTACAGCTCGGCAGCAAGCAGCGTTTAAATAACGCTGCTTCCTTTCTTTTTCTTTCTTTTTCCTTTTATTGATTTGACCGTAGCCGTAGCGTGAGTTTTGTCTTCTTTCTCTTATTCCCTTTTTTCCTATCCTCCCCTTGATAGGGTTGACATTTGAAATTATGGAATATTTCTACAAGGGGGTTTCATAATAATGGGGAATGAACTGCCGAGATTTATCTCGGCACAAAACGATTTGTTAACTACTATGGCTTCAGATATGGGTAGCGGAATTCACGCAACACTACCATATAGTATTTACCAACTTTGAATCTTGGATAATCTTATCTTTCGTTATGAGAGTTGCATTAAGGGTTATCGAGGTAGCTGTTATTATCCTATCATGCGGATCTCTCAGCTCCGGAATGTCTTTACATTTCATTATTACTCTCATATCTAGAGGATATATTCTGTAGTTTAAGGGATATTGTGATAGTTTTTCGAGTACCTTATCAAAACCAAGAGACAGTCTCTTGTTCTCACAGATGAATATAGATTCCATAAGGGCTATTGTAGGTATAACAATAATATCAGTTCCGTTGTCGCATGATACAAACGCCTTGTTTGCCTCTTTGCCCAATCTTCGGTCTTCGCTAAGGAACCACAAGAATGCATGCGTATCGGTAACATACATCAGAACACCTTTTAGCCTGCATGCTTGAACAGGAGTTGTTTGACACTTTCGAAGTCTTTCTCGTTTATTTTGGCACCTTTAAGAGAACCGCGCAGTATAATCGCCCTTTTTTTAAGTGATTTAAGCACTCGAAGATTGGGCACAAACATCAGAGTTTGCATAATCCGAATTTCTTTTTTTAGTTCTTTTACTTCTTTCTGAAGTTGTTGCATTGAGTAGCCCACTTGAATCACCATTATGGATATATGCGCAGTATGATTTTAAATAATTATGCATGACCAAAAGAGTACATCACAAGATATGCCATAGATAACCTCAGAAAATATGATCTTAGGAACGGTTGGCGGTTATTGTATACGTTAGCTGGAAATCAAATCGAAATAGTGGCAATATTGCTTGAGTGGTTAGATCACAAAAATTACGAAAGAAGATCCGGTTACAAAAGTAGATGATGCTCGACGAAAAACAATGTTGCAGAAAGGGCACTCCGGTCTATCGCGATAAAGAGAAAGATATCACAACAGAGCAGAGGCGTAGAGAACATGGAAAGCTACGTGATGCAGGCATCCATATTCATGACGCTGAAACAACAATACAGAAGTTATTCACAGTATCTTACAAATCTACTCACTGGTTATCCTCGCAGCAACAACTTGAACTCTCTTACGGCCATCTCGCAACCTATTTAAAACTTAATTATCATATATGGGCGGTGCAACAATGAATCGCTTATTGCTTTTGGCAGCCATTATACTATCAGTCCAGATTGCCACTTCCGTGTCTGCTACATCATTATCCCAGCCATCGCTGTCTGCGCTATATACCCTTTACGGCATAAATAACGTCAACCACATATCCAACATAACTTACGGCAGCGGCACATACATGCTTGTCTCTCTCGACAACTCAAGCACATTCTTGGTCAACAGCACAGGCTCCAAATACTCCCTCGCAACAGATCCCTCATCCATCTCTACGATACTCTCAGCATATCTCAAACATTCCTATTATCCAAGCAACTCTTCGTTCTCTAACCTCTCTGCAAAGATGCAGGCATACAGGTCGACCACCTCCGAACAGCTCAACCTATGTCTCTCCTTCACCGGCCTGCGTTACACTTCAAGCACGGTGCAGAACGGATACCGTTCATGCTACGACACAAACTACTGCACACAGGAAATAGCCGGCTTCGGCGCGCAGTTTGGCGCCGGCATAGTAAACTTTTCCGAAACATACAGTGCATTCAACAAGAGCTACAACTCCTTCCTTAACATCACAACGCATATAAACCAGTCTAATTACGGCACAGAGATAAATGCGCTTTATTCTGCAGCGCAAGATGTCAGCACATCCTCGACCTCGATTCCAAAATCCGACATATTCCCAGTACAGAACGTCTCATCATCGCAGCTCAGCGCCTGCCCTTATACATTTACATCTACTCCGTGGTACTGCGGGAGCAAATTCATCGGAGGCTTTTGCCCCTCTGTCTGGTTCAATTCCACCAACATGTCCAAAATACTAAATCAGGTAAGCATTCTCAAATCCCTGCCTGTATACAACACCACCATATCATCTTACGCTTCGGCAGATGCGGGGGTTGCAGAGAGTTACATAAACAGCTACAATGAACGCATCAATCTTACCCTGTATAACTCGATGCTCATCTACATAAATCCTGCATATAACTCCATCGTGAAGAACGCAAGCTTCATCTCCGGCAGATATAATTATGCGCCTCTCTCCAACTCTCTTGTTGCCTTGGAAGGGAAGTTTGCAGAGGTAAAGTCGCTCACATACAGGCAGAATGTTACAGCTGCGAACGTCATGCTCGCATCCATGATAAAGAACCTTACCACTTCATACGATACAGCCGCAACGTTCTACATGCCGGTATACAATCAATCAACGCAAAACAACAAGGCGATAAGCATAGTTAGATTGGATTATGCGCCAGGATCGGTGCCGTCCTCTCTCACACCCCTTGAGAGTGCGCAGAACTCTATAAACTCCCAACTATCCGGGAAGGTGAATCAGACAGAGCTTGCTTCGATAAGTGCAAATGCCTCATCAGTCGGCTCAAAGCTAGCCTCTCTCAGTGCGCCCTTCTCAATGGCAGCTTTTGTGAAGGGAATGGATTACTGGTTTGTCAGTTCTCTATTCAACGGTTCGCCTAACCCAACAAGCGCATATTATGCGTATGCCGCCGCTCTCCTGTCCCTTATAATAGGGCTCATCATCCTCGCCATCGCATTCTTCGCCACAAAACCAAAACACACCAATCCAAAAGGCATGCACATGCACCATAGTCAGAATGGCAAAAGGATAATCCTCCTAGTCGCTATGTTTGTGGCATTAGTGATCATGTACCCTGCATTGACATACTATTATGCCTCATCAGCGAACAGCTTCATGCCAGCAAGTTATTTCCTGTCAAAGCTTTCCTCGTCTAACACGATCGCTGTCTATACCGGCAGCATAGCTTCCCAATCGTGCATCTCTTCCATAAGTTCCAACCTCTCAAAATCCGGCAAGTCGCTTGTTTCTATAGGCAACGCATCCTCCTCAACGGTCTACACCGCATTCGAAAGCACGCTTAACGGAAAGGGCTCTGACACCTTCTCGCCTCAGAACGGTACCACCTCTCTTACCATATCATACTCCGCAAACAATGCAACTGGAAGCATCTCCGTATACAACAACGCGAGCAAACAGGTATTGGATTTCATACTCAATGGCGGTGCATCAGAATCAGGTAGCCAAAGTGTAAGCGGCGCTGCATCCGGCGCATGGAGCGTCAAGTATAACCTTTCTTCCTCCGCGCTGCTCAAGATAAGCGGCACCTCATCGATACGCCAATCGGCAAACAGCATTACAATCTCGAACGCCATATCTAGATCCATTCCAGTGCTGTACGCCTCCAACACTACTGCCTATAAGGGGATGCTTGGTTATGTGATGTACATGAATGCATCCATGCTTGGATCCGGGTGTTCAGCATCAAAGCTCATAGGATAAGGGATGCCGTATGACAAAAAAAGAGAAGACTGATAAAAGCGCAAAGAACGCAAAGGAGAAAGTAACTTCAAAGCAGTCACAGCTTAACCGAAGGACGCTTATTGCTGTTGTTGTGGCCATAGCCCTTGTCGGTGTAATAATCACCGCATTCGTATTTTCGCTGAACAGGGTTCCCGTAGGAAGTGCGCCAGGCGGCTCAATCCAGTCCTTTATCAAAGCGCTCAATTCCTCCAATACCGTCAGAATATTCGTCAGCGATCCGAACAGCACAGTCTATATCAATACCACATACTGCGGAACAAGCATGATATACCAGATAGAGAAGGAGCACAACATACACAAGCCCCCATCCTCCATAGACTTCTTCGTGCTATCTCCGAACCAAAGCTGCACTTACACGATCGGGCTCCAGAACGCCTCCAACTATTCAACAGCCCCAACCTCAAAATGCGAATCGCTATCGGCGCAGAGCCCAAGCATATTCATAAACTACAACGCCACAAACTCAACAAAAGTGCACGGAAACTATCTTTACGTAAGCGGAAACAACCGCTACCTCTTCGAATGTGCAGGGGCAGCCGAGCTTACCTGAGTCTTTCCAAATAGCATAAACCCAGCCTATCAAAGACCAGCTCTGCCGCAAAAGTCCTACTTGTATCTCAGCAGCGCAGCTATTCCTCCGAATCCCAGAAGCAGCTCCTTCCCATACTCTCCTTCAGAGCTTATGAAATGCATCCCTACCCCTCCCTTATCTGCCATTTCTACCAGTTCCTCTATCACATCCACAGAATCCACTATCTGAAGGTATCCGCTGCAATCATGCCTCTCTTCCACAGGCTCCCCCTGTACTATCCGCTCTACCTCCTTTCCGCATGTGTTGCACTTATACCTTACCTTGTATATCTCCGCATCCTCGCTTATGATAAGAGTCTCCACCTTTCCACTCTCCAGGGCGTCCTTCACGTGCTGGTATCCTGTCGCTGCGTTTCCATTCCTCGCAATCTCGCTCTTCAGCCTTCCCATCAGCTTCTGCTCCTTTATCACACTCTGCTCCGAAAGCAGCTCCTTCGCATGGTCAAGCAGCTCCTTCATTCCAACATTCTCGTCAGTATAACCAGTATCGAATACTCCAAGCACCTTTATCTGATAATTGAGGTTTTTTGATTTTACGAAGTTCTCCTTTGTTGGGCCCGGCCCTCCCACTATCAGCCCGCTTATCTTGAAGCCGTTCTTCTCAAACATCGCGTTCACAGCATCCCCAACGCTCTGATAGTAGTGCTCTATGCTATCCACCCTTATCCTTTCAAAGCGCGCTTGGGACTGACCCCCCTTGTTTACCTTCTGGTGCGCGAACGAGTGCACCCTCTTCTCCATGAAAAACTGAGAACCTCTCAGCATGCCTATTATTGCATCCCTTCCGTCCATTATGAGTATCCCATAATGTTCATTCGTTTCGAAAAGCGCCTCTATCGGAGAGAGAAGAAAGCTGGAATCGCATCTGTATATGTTCGCCTTTATCGGTTCGGGAGGTTCTATGCTGAAGAGTCTTATGTCTGGCTTATCCTGCATCTTCGATATGTTTCCGCAGAACACAGCGATTCCGTTCTTCGGGGGCCTGTTGTATAGCTTCAGGTACTGCACTATCTTCTCTATCGCGTTCTGGACATTCTGCCTTGTGGCCTTCGACTTTATGTTGGATGATTGGTTCTTCTCTTCCCTTAGCTTGTTTACCTCTTCAGAGATCTGGAAATCAGGCGGCACATATATGCTTATCAACTCCGTCCCGTATCCTCTTATCGCCCTTAGCCTTTTCAGGCTTTTCTTCATCTCGTACTCTTTAGTGGTATCAGACATAGGGCATCCCTCAGAGTTTCGTTATCCTCCCTTTTCCCACATATCTTACCAACACCTCTGGCACATCTATGCTTCCGTCAGGATTAGAGTAGTTCTCTACTATTGCTACAAGCATTCTTTCGATAGAGACTCCTGTCGCATTCAGTGTATGCACATACCTTCTCTCGCCTCCGGAATCGTACTTCATGTCTAACCTCATGCTCTGCCAGTCCGTGCAATTGGAACACGAGAAAAGCTCCCTGTATCTCTGCTGGCTGGGCATGTACCCCTCTATGTCAAACGACCTCGCATCCTTCTTGCTGAGATCGCCAGTGCATATCTCTATTACCCTGTAAGGTATGCCAAGCTTCCCTATTATCTCCTCCGAGTTGGCAAGCAGTTCCATATGGTACTTATCAGAATCATCATCGGATATTATAACCTGCTCTACCTTGTTGAATTGGTGGACTCTGAATATTCCCTTTGTGTCTCTCCCGTGGGAGCCTGCCTCTCTTCTGAAACTCGGACTTATCCCAACATACCGGAGCGGAAGCTCCTCCTTATTGAATACTCTGCCTGCATGCATCGCAGCTAGTGGGTGTTCTGCAGTGGCAATCATGAAAAGTTCATCCTCTATCCTCTCATAATCTTCCCTGCCTCTGCTCTCAATTGGTTCAGAAGTGGCGTAGAGCATTTCCTCAAAGTTCTCAAGCGGGACTGTGCCTCTGTAATACCTTTTCTTTAACATATAGGGCGGAATGACTGGTGTATACCCTCTCCCCGCAATCTCGTCGAGCGCAAACCTTCCCAGAGACTGCTCAAGGAGCACTAGATCCCCTTTGAGGTAATAGAAGCGGGACCCTGCCACCTTCGCTGCGCTCTCTATGTCGATAAGCCCGAGCCGTTCTAGTATAAGTTCATGCGGATCAGAGCTCTTCTTTCTAATCTCACCAACTCTCTTTATCTCGGGATTATCCTCGTCGCTCTTGCCTTTGGGCACGTCCTTGTGCATTATGTTGGGAAGCGTCTGGAGCAAGGATTCTATCTTTTGGTCGTATTCAGGGATTCTCCGCTCTATCTCGTTTATTCTTCCCTTAAGCATGTCCATCCCCTCAAGAAGGTTGGAGGCCTCATTTCCTGACTTCTTCTTCTCCGATATCTCAAGCCCCCTCTTGTTTCTCTCACTCTGCAGGAGCTGGAGGTCGGTAAGCAAACCTCTCCTATCAGAGTCAAGTTGAAGAAGTGTGTCTATCTGAAAGGCGCTCTCCCTTCTGGACAGGGACTCGCGTATCCTCTCTATGTTGTCCCTAACGTATTTGGTTGTTATCATGACTACCTACTCCTGCAAAACATTATAAATATATACAACAAGAATAAAATGCTTTGTATGCAGACGAAAGAGATGAGGCAGGGGTAGCAAAGCTTGGTCAAATGTGATGGGCTTAGGACCCATTCCCTTAGCGGGTTCGTGAGTTCAAATCTCACCCCCTGCATCTTACATTATAGCAACCCTGAAAAGTAATACAACTTCCGCTACTATAAACTTTCCGTAAAGTTGTTATCTCTCCACATTCAACTCCAAAATCCGACCATGTTGGTAAGCGACTCCAACATTCTTGGCGACCTATATAAAAACTGCAAGGATGCGAAAGAGAAAATTCGGTATGGGGCATTATATGCAGTAAGTAGACGGAACGATGTCAAGACTGTTGCAAAGATAATCGATGTGGAAGAATCCACAGTCTACGACTGGATTCACAGATGAGAAGAGGAAAATCTCCGACAAAGCACGGAGCGGTAGGCCACCAAAGATCACAGATGACGATGAGAAAGAGATACACTGCCCCATAGATGAAAAAGATCCAAAGAAGTATGGAATAAACGCATCCTCATATACGACAAAAGATCTGCAACTTTACTTTGCGAAAAAGCCAACTCGTTATTTGCTATTTCAGCACCATCATGTAGGATTTTTGGCCTGTTCTATAAGAAAGAGAAGGTACTGAGAATTGCCCTACAGACTCAAAGGTTCTTTCCGGAGAGCTTTGTTATGCCCCCTTCGAGATGGTATGTGTTTATCTTATGCGCCTTCTGCAGGAAATCAGATATAAAATGCGATGTTCTTCCGTGATAGCACAGGAAAACATGATCTTTCAGGTCTGCGAGCTCTGTCGCTTCCCTGTACAGCAGCTCTTCGGGATCTATTCTCTTTATCATCTTTCTCTCAACATTCAGTATCTTGCTTATCTTGTATATGGGTTCCACGCCAAGCCATACAAAACGCGAGTTCTTTCCATCAGCTATCATAACCGCTTCCTCAAGTCCTATAGATCTTTTCTTGTCTGAAGTTTCTTTTTCCATGTAATCCATCCCATCAAATTTATTACTGTGAGTATGTGAGATATAAAAGGTTTTCTGTAAAAGATACTGATTATGGAAAAAGGGGAATGGGTCGACAGTTTGTCAGGAATGATAACAAGGGCGCAGGCGGCCGCCCTCGAAACAGACAATCTTCGGCAAGAACTCCGCAGAACGCTAGACGCCAAATCGCTGATTTCGATCCCTTCCGCTGAACCAAGGCAGGTGCATGAGCTGTCTGTAGAAGACAGAATATACCGCATTTTTAACCAAACAGAAAACAGCGGAGCGAAACGCCCTCAAAAGCACAGGATGATTGTAATAGGCGATGAAGGCAAAACCGTAAAGGTAAACCTGAACGGGCGGACCTCTGAAGAGACAGACATGATCCCTCTCATGATTGGCGACTTGATAAGGATTGATAACCTCATATTCGATACCGCCACCCAAACCCTCTACAGCACTGTGGCATCCAATATAAAGATAATAAAACAGAGCACCGAATTTCCCGGGTCATACTGTTTCAGAGGTGTGATAGAGAGCGCAGAACAAAGCCGTCTCGGTCCAAAAGACGGTTTGGTCATTAAGGTGCATGACGACTCCGGTACAGCTCTGGTAAAGATCTACGACAATCACACTCTCACAATAAAGGAAGGCGACCCGATTCTCATAGAGTTCTGCAGCATTCGTGAGAGAGACGGGCTTCGGGAGATATTCGCCAACCACGACTCCCGCATACTTACTCCAGCCTTTTGTATTTCTTCCCGAATTCAACATACTCCTTGATATCTTCTGCGCTTATGGAAGAGGTGACAGCCCTTATCGAATCCTCTATCATACTTTGTGTTACAACGGATTCTGAAGCGCCCTGCATCGTGCCGCGCATCGCCTTTCTTTTGGCTGAATTGCATATTGCTGCTATGTCTGCTCCGCTATAGTTGACTGTCATCCTGGCAAGCTTATCAAAGTCGATATTACCGAGCGGCGCGCCCCTGAGGAATCTAACAAACATGAGCTTTCTGGTGTTGAGCTCTGGGGGCCCGACATAGATAAGCTTGTCGAACCTTCCTGGCCTTAGCAGGGCGGAATCTATAAAGCCAGGTTTGTTGGTGGTGGCTATGACCATCATCCCAGAAGCGCCTTTCATGCCGTCCATCTGCTTAAGGAATTCAGATATTATCTCGTTAGCCATCTCAGCGTTTGAGCCTCTCGTGCTGACGAATCCATCTATCTCATCTATGAAGAGTATCGCGGGCTTGTTTTCCTGAGCCCTATAGAAATACTCCTTTATCAGCGCAGGCGCATCTGCAGGTCCAGCCCTAACCACCTCAGAGCTGTCCATCTCTATCATGCTTATCCCCTCTATACCCTTGCTGATAGTCCTCATCATCATTGTCTTGCCTGTTCCTGGAGGTCCATATATGAGTATCCCGTTGGTGTTCCTCACATCATAGCTCTTCGCGAGTTCTGGATGCGTCAGCACATCCATCGACTCTACTATCGTTTTCTTGAAGCGCTCATATCCGACTATCGCGTCCATACCGACCTTCGGAGCAGATTCCTCAGATACGATGTTGTGCACACGCTCAAAATCCTTCTTAAACTTCTCGTACTCCTCTATTTGTACCATCCTCGTCGATGGCTTCGTGCTCTTTATGGCGCGAACCAGATCCTCATTAGTGATCTGCAACATATTATGAGTCTCTACCGCCTCTCTCGCTACTGTCTGTGCCGTCGACTCGCACAGGTTTTTTATGTCAGCCCCGCTCAGCCTCTCAGATATGTTCGCAAGGCGCTTCAGATCTACGCCCTTTGCGACCGGCAGCTTTGAAAGATACATGCTAAATATCTTCATTCTCCCATCCTCGTCGGGGAGGGGTATGTAGATAGACCTGTCGAACCTTCCGCTTCTCAGCAAAGCAGGGTCTATGAAGTTAGGCTTGTTAGTTGCGCCTACGACTATCACCTTATCGAGTTTCTGGAAGCCGTCCAGCTCTTCCAGGAGCTGCGAGAGGACGTGCTTATGCGCCTCATCACCCTCCACATCCCTGCTCGTGCCGACTGCGTCTATCTCGTCTATGAAGAGTATGCATGGAGAGTTCTTCTTAGCAATCGCGAATATCTGCGAGAGTTTCTTCTCAGACTCGCCAGAATATGCTGAGATAAGACTCGGAGCCGCGATTCTGTAAAAGCCAAAATGTATCTCATTGGCGAGCGCCCTCATCAGCATGGTCTTACCGTTTCCGGGAGGGCCGAAAAGGAGTACACCTTTCACAGGCTTTATACCATATTTTCTGGAAACCCCTCTCTGCTCGATTGGGCCGATTATTGAGCGCATCATCTCCTTCTTCACCTCTGTGTAATCCGCAATGTCGTTGAAAGTCTCGTTGGTGCCCTCGCTTTGCAAATCTTCGAACGACTCACCGAACTTCATCCGGATATCCCGCTTCCTCACTTCGAGCGCCTTAAATACATCAAAATTGTAGAGCTCTAAGAGATATATTCCTAGCGGGCATAAAAAGAAGCTGAGGATTGCGAATTCTCCTATTCCGTTTGTCAGGACGGCAGGGACAAGCGCGACAAACACAACAGGATATATGATTCCGAGCATGCTCGCCTTGACCGCGCGGTACTTAGAGCGCTCAGATACGCCTAGACTCTCTATCACAAAGAACATGCCTACCGTGATTGCGAGTTGGGCTAGGTATAATGGCTGCTGGAAAAGCGCAGCGGCGAGAAGCACAAAAACATTGGATATCCCTGATAGGACTTTCTGGCTCAGGAACGCGCCGAATCCTGCGCCGGTCTTGCTGGAGAAATCAGAAAGCACAAGCCTGCTTTTCGAGGCGATTGTAAAACTGAGGGTACTTCCCAGAGACCCTCTGCCTATTGAACTTATGCTCTGTGTTGTGTTATATATTATGTAAGCGTTATTCTGTATTCCCATGCTCGCCGTGAATGCTATTATTCCAAAAAAGACCAGGATAGCGACAAGCGTGCCTCTTTTGAAGCCTACAAGCAACGGGGTAAGTATAAGGAATGGTATGAAGAATATCCTGCCTATGAAAGAGAAGCTAAGTGCGATAAGGGTGTAAGCCAGGATTATGCTCCTATAGTGCATAAAGCCAAGTATCAGGGTAGCTGCAAAGAAGAATAGGTATATCCATCCGAGCGCAGGAGCTTGGTACATGACAGCAGGGAAAACAAGCACCGCGAGTATGACCAATCCAAGAAATGGATGTTTCATCGCAGCGACGAACAGCAATACTGCAAGTACCGCAGCTACTACTATCGGATAATATGGCACCCCCCAAGCAACAGAGAGAAACGCCACAATTATGATAGCAGCATCTATAAAGCGCCAGTCAGAGACAATGCTCTGGGCGGCGTCCTTGAGGTTGTAGATGAAGATGGGGAGCCCTCTTGCCTTCCGACCAAGCACAGCTCTGTCGCCGCCATCTTTTCCCATGCAAACCACTATTAATATTATGCCCCAACAACCTATAAATGTAAATGCAGCAATCTAAAAGGGCATGGAAGGTATAAATCCATACCTGATAGGTATATTGCCCCTTGTAGCTCAATGGTAGAGCGGCCGGCTGTAGCCTGATGTTCCGTAAGGAAGAAACCGGCAGGTTGGGTGTTCAAATCACTCCAAGGGGAAAGTTTAAAGCCCAAGATGTGAAAGAAGAATATGCCTCGGTGGTGTAACGGCTAGCATACAAGCCTGTCACGCTTGCGATTCGGGTCCGATTCCCGGCCGAGGCGCCTTCTGGTTATTGCATACTCCGGACAAAAGCTTATATACTTAATTATAATAAATTATAATGTGATTATATAGACGAGGTATTTAAGACAAAAGTAAGGAAGATAGGGACATCTTTAGGTGTACTCATCCCGAAACGAATGATAAAAGAGAACAGAATAAAACTTGGAGAAGAGATAGAAATTGCCCTTTTGAAAAAACAGAAGATCCGGGCCATAGAAAGACTTACGGGCATAACGAAAGGAGCAGGGCCATTCGTTAGGGAACATGACGATAGGGTGTAAAGCGTGTTGCTTGATACATCTGCGTGGGTTGAACTCTTTGAAGCCACTAAGAAAACTGCCCGCATAAAGGAGGTACTTACAAAAGAGATGTGCTATACCAGTATTGTGACTATCGCAGAAATAGTGAGCTGGGCAGAAAAGTCGAAAAGAAACCACGAAGAGATAATCGAAAATGTCGGGAAGGCAAGCACTATAATAGGACTAAGCGAATCAATAAGCGTCCTTGCAGGAAGACTCAATTTCGAGAGAAAGAAATCAAATAAGAAGTGGGGCATGCTCGATTCATTTATACTTGCAACTGCTATGGCGTACAGATTAAATATACTTACGGCTGACAACGATTTCAGAGATGTTTCTGGCGCAGAAATCTTGTAAATGTAATGGTTGCATACAAGCCTGTCACGCTTGCGATTCGGGTCCGATTCCAGGCCGAGGCGCACTTCTTTTCCTAATATATTTACATAATAGAAAGATTTAAATATTAATATAATATAAATATAATGTGATGGTTATGTCAGAAACAATGACTGTGAATGTTAAGGAGGAAGTAGCAAGCGAATTTAGAAAGCAGGCAACCATAAAATACGGAAAAAAGAAGGGCTACCTCGGAAAGGCGCTTACCGAGGCGATGGGGGAATGGTCCAAACAAAGAAAGGGGAACATGGAAAACCAATTCCTTGAGCTTTTAGAAGCTGGGATAAAAATGAAAAAGTGGGAATTTAATAGGGAGGAACTACATGAACGATAGAGTATTTTTCGATACAAATATTATATGCTACGCTTTTGACCTGAAAGAACCCACCAAGAGAGAAATTTGTAAGAAGTTGGTAAAGCAGGTTATGAAAGGAGAGATTGCCGCCACAGTATCGAATCAGGTTCTAGGGGAGATATTCAACGCTTCAATTAAAAAACTGGGACTCACTACCGATAAAGCAAAGATCATAGTGCAGACAATAATAGACTCTGAGAAATGGCACAAAGTAGATTACACTCATAGTACTGTCAACAACGCTGTTGAAAAGTTCGAACAATTGAAAATTCCGTTCTGGGACTCAGTTATTGTAGAAACGATGAAAGAAAATGGAATAAGTGAGATAATTACTGAAAACGAAAGAGATTTCGATATGATTCCAGGAATAAAGGTAAGAAATCCGTTTAAATGATAAAACGCTTTGAGAGCAGGCATCGTTGCGACCCGGGTCCGATTCCCGGCCGAGGCGCCTGATTTTCAAGTCGACAAAAGTGGGTCGGAAGAAGCACTAGCAGAATCCAAGAGCGAACGTCATAATAGGCGCAAGGCTTACAAATAAGATGCCAGTAGATTCGGTAGGGTCATATCCGCGATAACCGGAGTGACTCCGAAATTCGGAAGCTCTAACAAATCCTCCTCGAACACAAACATCACACAAATACGATGTCGCGTCTTTACCATTCAGATATGAGAGCTTAGCCAGAATAGATGCGGCAACCCAACAGAGAATTCTTCATGCAAAATTTATCTGCACATTCTTCGCAAGGCGCAAAGTTTTCCTTAATCCCTCTGTAACCTCCGGCTGTTTAGATGCGGGTATAGGCATTAATTGTGTTTGTATAGTAGTCCCTTCCTCTTTAATTTCTGCAAATCTCCCCGGTACAAATAGTGCAACATTCTCCTTATTACCTTTCTTTACAGAATTCCCATCACCCCACTTAACTGAAGACAACTCGCAGAGAACGGTGTCGCGTTCACCATCCAACCTAAGCAGTACATTCCATCGGCTAAAAGGGTCTCTCTTCTCTACAAACCACGCTTTTATTTCCCACGGATGAACTGATTTTACATCTTTCAATAAAACACCACATACAAATCCGTTTCGAATTATTTAAGCTTTTTGTACTACTTTGACGATTGACACTAGCTACCCACAAAGGTGGTTTGTGCTACTTTCCGACATGTCAATATATGTCAAGGAACATCTTGTCGTTGAACTCATAAGCCGTCGAATTTTCGTCTATTCCTACATGTTTCAGCATATCCTCTTTTGTCTGGAACGCGTCTACTCCCTCGCTTATATCGAATAGGTAAATGCTGTTATTGAATTCGCAGTACACATAGGCTTTCCTTGTGTCTTCCCTTATGCTTATTAGCACCTTTGTTGACGGGTTGCCAAGTTTTATTAGTAAACTGCAGAGTAGTATGCTGTTGTCTATACTGTCCCCGAGCCTGAACTTTATGGTCTCATCCGGAAGTATCCAAAATTGCACCGGCAGCAATACTCCGTCTATCTTATCCCTTACAAACTCCTGCGCCTTAAGGCTCGCCTCATAGAAGTTTGCCTCATAAACATATTCCTCTCCTTTTATCTCATCCGCAGTCCTTGAGACAAGCTGGCTTTCAGGAGTCACGAGT
Organism: Microcaldota archaeon; assembly: GCA_021792775.1. Lineage (GTDB taxonomy): Archaea > Micrarchaeota > Micrarchaeia > Micrarchaeales > Micrarchaeaceae > JAJYXL01. Next base: position 26,826 of record JAJYTZ010000003.1, on the reverse strand, counting down.
CTTGGCAGCTCTGCCACAGACAGGTTTTCCTTCTCCTCTATATGATCCCTATATCTCAGTATCACAGCAAGATAAAGCTGGTTAAGCCTATCTTTGAAGTCATCCTCTTCATTATCGTCCATTTCCATTCTGATAATAGAGTGTTAGAAAAATCTATAATTCCTTGCTTGTGCTATCCAAACCCCAACAACGTTTCTCTTTCCTTATCTCCTATCTTTGAGAACAGCTGTACTTGATTCTCGCCCGGTGCGAACCCTAAGCTACCACTAAGCATGCTCAACCGCGGTTCGCTTCTTATCCCAAAATTATACAATATCGCTGCGCTTGCTTTCGGGGTATAAGGCCAGATCATTACTCCTATATACTTGCAAATGTGCAGTACATCGCTCATCACTGCCGAAAACTGCCCAGCATCTCCTGCCTTTGCGAGTTCCCACGGTCTTTTCATACTCATTATTTCGTTACCATAGTCGGCAAGCTCCACAATGCGCTTCAGCGACTCTCTCATCCTCGCATTCTCAAAATTCTCCCTATAGCTATCAAGTGCCATCCTGAGCTTATCGCCTGCCTCCGCACTTATGCCTCCCGCCGAGAGCAGCGAGCCGTTTCTAGATGATATTACAACCGCCCTGTTGATCAGGTTTCCTATCTTATCATTCATTATCTTGTTTACTATCTCGAATATCAGCTCCTCAGAGAACTCCGTATCAGACGTCTCTGGCAGCAAATAAGAGAGCACGAATCTCCACTGCTCTGCACTCATGACCTCTATCGCATTCTCTATGTTTAGCCCAATCCCCCTGCTCTTCGAGAACTTTATCTTTCCTGAGTTAAGGTATTCGTACGCCATTATTCTTGTAGGCATGGCATATCCAAGGCGCGCACCGCTCAATATTCCCGGCCACATCATTGTATGGAACTCTATGTTGTCCTTTCCCATGAAATGCACCAGCTCCGTATCGTTTCCCAACCAGTACCTTTCCGCTTCCTCCTCCGACCACTCGTTCGTTATGCCTATATACCCTATAACGGCATCAAACCATACATAGAAAACCTTGTCTTCAAAACCCTCCTTCGGTACACTGAACCCCCATTTAAGGTCTCTTGTTATCTGCCTGGGCTTTAGTCCGAGCTCTATGTAGCTCGTTGTCTTGTTAAGTGCGTTCTTGCTCATGCTGCCCTTTATCCTCTCTACAAAACTGGTAATGTTTTCGGTCAGCTTAGGCAGATCTAGTGCAAGGTTCTTCGTACTTCTGAATTCTATTTTGCTATTACCACATATGGTGCACTTCGGATCTATTAGATCTTGTGGATCAAGTAGTTTGCCACAATCATCGCACTGGTCTCCCCGTGCGTGCATCCCGTCGCAGTGCGGGCATTTTCCCTCTATCATCCTATCAGGTATGAACCGTTTGTCAAAGCTGCAATAAGCTTGCACAGTCTCTTCGTTTGATATATACCCATTCCTGTCCAAAGCCTCGAACAATCTGTATACTACCTTCTTATTCTCCTCCGTATGCGTCTTACCGTAATACGTGAAATCGCATTCCATCTTTTCCAGTGCTGCCTTTGTCCGTTCATGCATCATATCAGCAAACTTCTCCGGATCTGTCTTGTTTCTTATCGCACTGAGCTCTACTGGCGTCCCGTGTTGATCCGATCCGCATATGAAGATGTGTTCGATTCCTGCCATTTTGAGATATCTGCTGTAGAGGTCTGCCGGCAATACCGCCCCTATAAAATTCCCAAGATGCGGCATCCCGTTTATGTACAGCAGCGCAGATGTAACTATTACTCGCCTTCCCATTCTACCTCCTTATGGTTCCTCTACTTCTGAATATACCCAACCTTTTAATATACTAACGCTCAGATATTACCCGCTCTATATTTATAAATTAGTTACTTATTTAGAGTGCGCTCTGTGGGGTTTTTCGTGGTAAGATGCCTGAAGATTCATTGAAGGAAAGGTTTGACGAGTTCTTCAGTCAATACTATAAGAGACAGATAGAGGACATGATTATCGCATTTCCAGAGATACGTTCGCTGAAAGTGGAGATGCGCGACATAGAGGAATTCGACCCGGACATAGCCACAGAGCTCATAGAGCGGCCGGACATGATACTACAGGCTGCAAACGATTCCCTGAAGTCAAAGCTGGAAGGTGTTCCAATGGACATCTACGAGCCTCATGTCAGAATCATAAACCAGCGGCTAAACTTTCCGCTTGTACAGGATGTCGGTTCTGCTTACATAGGCAAACTCATAACTATCGACAGCCTTATTGTCAAAAGGACGGAGATAATACCGCGCATCAGAATCGGAATATATGAATGTGCACATTGCAATGAGAGGGTGATAGTTCGTATAGACAGGGATCAGATACCTGACATCTGCCCCCAGTGCAAGCGCCGTCCTATGAAAATGATAGAGGATGGCTCAAGGTTTACCAACCTGCAGAAAATATCTGTGCAAGACCCTCTCGAGAAACTCCACGGCAGCACGCCAACATGGCAGCTCGAGGTTTGGCTGCACGACGACCTGGTCAACACGATAATACCGGGGGACAGGGTAGAGATAACAGGGGTATTAAGGATAAGGCCAAAGCAGAACAAGAGGTCGAAAGACGAGACTCTCTATGCGATGTTCTTGGACACAGTCGGCACTGTGCAGAACCAGAAAGAATTTGCCGAGATAGATATATCAGAGGAGGAAGAGAGGAACATAGTCGAGCTGTCGAAAGATCCAAACATATTCGAAAAGATAGGGAGATCAATCGCACCATCGGTATACGGGTACGGCGAAATAAAACAGGCTGTAGCACTTCAGTTATTTGGGGGAACTCCTGGAAAGTTGCTTGTTGACGGAGGACTTATACGAAGCGACATGCACATACTGCTTATAGGAGATCCGGGAAGCGCAAAAACCAGGATACTGCAATCGGTCTCAAAGCTGGTTCCGAAAGGAATCTACGTAAGCGGAAAGTCTGTTACCGGCGGAGGACTGACCGCGGTTGCAGAGAGGGATGAGTTCTCTGAGGGTGGCTGGACACTGAAAGCGGGAGCGATGGTGTTAGGGAGCGGAGGGGTCGTTGCAATAGATGAGTTCGACAAGATCGGCGAAGAAGACCGCGCATCGCTGCACGAGGCGCTGGAATCCCAGACAATCAGCGTGGCAAAGGCAGGTATAGTAGCATCTTTCAACGCAAAGACGGCAGTGATTGCGGCAGCAAACCCCAAGTTCGGGCGGTTCGACAAAAACTCGTATCCGTCAGAGCAGTTCGATATACCCCCGACCCTGCTCTCAAGATTCGATCTTATCTTCCCTATAATAGACTTTATGGATTCGGAGCAAGACAAGAATATAGCTCAGCACATCCTTATACAACATGAAGCGGCAGGCGCGATGATTGCACAGGTGCAGGGGGTCGCGCAGGTAGAATCGCCCCCTCTTGACGGAAGGCTTCTCAGGAAATATATCGCTTATGCGCGCAAAAACATCCATCCGCGCCTTACAGAAGAGGCGTCAAACCTAATAATAGATTATTACGTCAATCTGAGAAAAGACGCGGCGAAGCTCGGATCGATTCCGATTACGCCACGGCAGATCGAGGGTATAATAAGAATGTCAGAAGCCAGCGCAAAAGCACGTCTGGACGGTACTGTAATAAGGCAGGACGCTGAGCTTGCGATATCGCTCAATGAATACATGCTGAAGACCGTCGCTACGGACAGGGAGGGAAGGCGCGATATCGATACCATACTTACCGGCATACCGAGAGAGAAGATAAACAGGATAAATGCGATATTAGGCATAATAAAAACGCTTGAACAGGAAGAAAAGACCGCCCGCCTAAAAAGAGTGCTGGAAGAGGCAGATAAGGCGGGGATAGACGCGCAGTCTGCGATGCGACTGATAGAGGAACTTGAGAAATCAGGAGACATATTCATGCCAAAACAGGGAGAACTCAGGGTAGTAAGGCATGAAGGAGAGTAGCGGTGTGTGATGGTGTATAATTGAGCTTCAAGCTTATAGAGTATCGACAAATGATTCAGATACTGACGATATTCATGTTGGTGCAGTTTGCCGGGATACTGCTTGCCACACAGCTATTCAACAACCAGACATACGCATCTGCTGTAGCAAACCAGATATCAAACACCCCGATATCCGGATTGTTCTTTGTGCTCTATATCGTGATAATAACTGCTCTTATACTTGTTATATTCAGATACTTCAAAGCGGACAGGATAATCATTCTCTGGGAGAGGATAATAATACTGATCACAAGCTTCTTCGTCTTCTACGTAGCCATATCCTCGCTTTCAGCTGACGTAGGATATGCAGTGACCCCTCAATACCTTTTTTCAGGAATTGCCGCGGCGTTCGCATTTCTATTTCTGTACGGGAAGATGCGTAGACCCAGCATGAAGAACACAGCCGCAATAATATCGAGCATAGGGGTCGGGCTTATTCTGGGACTTAGCTTCGGACCTATCGCTGCGCTTTTCCTGATAGGAATCCTTGCGGTATACGATTTCATTGCTGTATTCATAACAAAGCATATGTTAACGCTCGCCAATGTGGCCATGCAGAACAACCTTGCGTTGATGGTGAATGTGGACGAATATGCGGCAGTCCCGAAGAGCAGCATGAGCAACGAGCAGCTCTCTGCATATAGCAAAGCTGTGCGCGAGAACCAGATAAAGATCCCGAAGGAGATAAATGCGGCAGCCGTAAAGGGCAGCATACTGATACCTGCAAGCGTGGGGCTCGGCACAGGCGACCTTGCAGTGCCGCTGATGGTCGCCATATCCTCTTACAAACTGTATCTCAACTTCACACTCAGCATATTCATTGCAGTAGGAGGAACCTTCGGCCTTATCCTGACAATGTTTATCTTAAGGAGATACAAGCGCGCTCTGCCTGCAATCCCTCCTATCCTGTTCGGCATACTTTGCTCCCTGTTAGCTTACTTCTTGGTATTCGCCAAACCTCCCTTCTAACCTATCTAAGCCTTGACCGCAGAGTCAAGTGCACTCGCGCATCCGCACCCTCTTCTGCTGTCTGTCCTATTTATAATTTCTGACAGAAGCTTACTCATCCTGTCAAGATTGTGTGCGAACGTTTCCTCCACATCCCCATATGATACCGGGCCTTCCTCCCTGCCCTCTACACCAGAATCGTAATCTGTCACTACAGATATGTTTAGGTAACACAGCGCTTTTTCTCTCGCAAGTGCAACCTCCGGGTACTGTGTCATATTTATGATGTCTGCCCCCATGCCTCTAAAAACCCTCGATTCGGCGGTAGTGGAGAAACGCGGTCCATTCACTACAACCACAGTCCCGTTTCCATGGAAGCTGTAGCCGAGCTCCTTTGCTGAATCTACGGCTATCCTTCTCATCTCCTCACAGTAAGGGAACGCAGTGCTGACATGCACCACCTTGTCATGGAAAAAGGTATCATCCCTTCCATGTGTCATGTTTATGAACTGGTCAGTTATTACAAAATCGCCAGGCTTATAGTCTGCGCGCAAAGAGCCCACAGCGGTAGTTGATATTATCCTCTCCACTCCTATGTTTGCGAGCTTCTCTATATTCTTTTTATAAGGCACCATATGCGGCGGCATCGAGTGGCTGCGTCCATGCCTCGGAAGGAATGCGACCTCCTTTCTGCCAATTCTTCCGAGCTGTAGTCCATCTATGTCACGCCCTTCCTGTATCTTGTACATCCCGGTTCCGCCTATTACCCCTATCTTGTATTCATTGGCTGACATTAGTACCATCCCCTAAATTTCATGGCATCAGCGACTCTCTCTACAGCTATTACATACGCAGCAACCCTTGGGGACACATTCTTTCCATGAGACTTGAGTTTGCTCCTTGTGGCCTCCATCTGGTCATACGACCTTGTTACTATTGCGTCAAGCTTTGAGTATACCTCATCCTCAGTCCAATAATATCCCTCCCTGTTCTGTATCCATTCGAAATAGGAGCCGATGACCCCTCCGCTATTGACCAGGAAATCAGGCACGTCAAAAACCTTATTCTCGTGCAGTATATTATCCGCTTCTGGCGTCACTGGTCCATTTGCAAGTTCAAGCACCATCTTTGCCTTTATCTTGTCAGCATTGCTGCCAGTTATCTGATTCTCTATAGCTGAAGGTATGAGTATGTCGACATCCCATTCAAGAAGCTCCTCGTTTGTCACCTTTGTTCCGCCCTCGTATCCGGTAACGCTGCCCGTTTCCTCCCTCGCCTTCACAAGCTTTGCCTCGTCTATCCCGTCCTCGTCTATTATCCCGCCTTTCGAATCGCTTATTGCGACAACCTTCGCGCCGAATAGCTTCTTCGAGAGAAGATATGCATACATTCCCGCATTTCCCGCGCCCTGCACCGCAATTTTTGCGTTCTTAAGGTCTATGCCATTGCTCTTCGCCGCTTCTCTGAGCACAAACATCCCGCCCATCGCTGTTGAATCCTTCCTTCCTGCGCTTCCCCACACTTCAACCGGTTTGCCTGTTATAACACTAAAAGGATTGTTTGTGTGCGCTATTGTAGCATACTCGTCCATCATGCATGCCATTATTTGAGGGGTGTTGTAAACATCTGGCGCAGGCACATCTATATCAGGCCCTATGTAATTCCCCAAGGCCCTTATATAGCCCCTGGAAAGCGCCTCCAGTTCGCGCTCGCTCATCTCCTTTGTATCGCATATGACTCCGCCCTTCCCTCCGCCGAAAGGTATATCGGCTAATGCTGTCTTCCATGTCATCCATGCGGAAAGAGCCTTTACCGTGTCTATCGTCTCTTTAGGATGGAACCTTATGCCGCCTTTTGCAGGGCCTCTTGCGGTATTGTACTGTACTCCAAATCCCTTGAACAGCCTCACGCTTCCATTATCCATTCTGACAGGTATATTGACTGTCAGGCTCTTCATAGGCTCTCTGAGTATAGCGTGTGCGGTCTTATCAAGCTCCATTATCTCTGCAGCCTGATCAAGCTGCTGCTGTGCTATCAGAAAAGGGTTTAGGTTTTCAGCCATAATATCATCTAGAAACTAGTCCATCTCTAATCTCAGAATAGGAATAAATAGCTTCAAAACAAAGGCTTATACATCGCTAAAATCATTTCTGCGCCAATCCCTCTCTTATCTTAAGCATCTCCGACAGCTCGTTTGCGCTCAGTATGGGCTTCATCGTCCTATCCACATCGTCGATTGCGATCCTAGGACATGCGGTGTTGACAAAGGCGTCAAACTCCATCATATTGTTCATGCTCTCGAAGTCGAAGGTGTTTGATATCAGTATCTCAGCATTTATTCCATGAGCCTCGACTCTTTTCTTTAGGATGCGTCCGAGGGCCATGTTTGACTGTCCGTTCTTTGTGCTTACCATGATTCCTATGCTTTTCGCGCCGAGAGCTGCAAGTATCTTTCCCTTGCTTCTCTTTTTATGCACATCCCTGTAATAATCTATGAACTGGATCACTCCCTCAAAAGGCTCTATCATCAGAAACGGTTTTGTTGTGTTTATCACAGCTCCGAGCGGGTGGAATCTTCCGCCTCCGAAGTACACATGTGCATCGACGTCCCTATCAACTCGGGCAGCACTGCCTACGTCGCATCCAAGTATCTGTCCAGCGACCTTTGCAAAGCCGAAGGGTTTTCCCACCACTACCTCAAACCCATTTTTCCTATAGAACTCTCTTATCGATTCCAGCTGGTGGAGGTGCTGCACTGTGGTCACAACGCTTATCCTCCCGAATCCTGAAAGTTTGTCGAGCGAGTTTTCCAGTATTCCAAGAGGCGCATCTACCTCGACCGGCACAAATTCCACATCGAAGTCCACCTTGTTGAATTCGTTGTGTCCGAAGTGTATGAGTTTATCTGCCTTTATGTTCCTTGCTTCATCCACTGCCAAATCGCACGCCCCAAAAGTCGGAGAGGCAGATATGAATACCTCGTTACCTTCATCTTCCAGCTCTTTGGCGCGCTTCAAGACATATTGTTTAAGCCCTTCCGGAAACTGTAGTAATACACGCATGAATCTCTTCTAATTGAACCTTACTTTATACGAGCCGGAAAGCTTCCTTGAAGCTCTCACAAAGGCATCTCTAACTATAGCCTCATTGCCCTTCTTCGTCTTTACCATAAAGAGCGGCTGTCCTTTGTTGAGCCTTGCAGCGAGACCAACCGCTTTCCCGTAAGCATGCACCATTCCTCTTGAGAGACGGTCTGCTCCTGCCGTAGTACCCATCTTATGCTCCCTCAAAACATTATGCGGATAGGTAAGGATCTTCAGATAGAAGCTTTCCGGTATCTTGCTTGAAAGATACCTGTTTGCTTCAAGTCGGGCAGACTCTATGGCATTTGACCTGAGCTGCACATAATCAGATGCGTTAAGTGTCGCGACCATGTCATATGCGACATTGTCCTTTCCCATGTTGAAGACAAGCAATTTAGTGTACGGCTTAGCCCTGACGTAGCTCTTTCTCGGTTTGCGCTTTGAGAATCTGCTCCACGCCTGTTGTTTTTGGTCTCTGTACGCGCTTGCGGGTCTTATTCTTGCCATTGTTACACCAATAAGTAATACTAAGAGTTAATTATCTTAGCAGGATAGTATGACAAAAAAGATATAAAAGGATTCGTGTGCAGCGCCGCATCTCTATCCAATCCTTTTTTTCCTATCGCCTCCTTTTTCTATGCCGAACTCTTTCATTATCTTGATGAGTTTGGGTCTTACCACAAACATGCAATACGGGTTTGCCTTATTCTTCTTATAGTAATCATGGTGATAATCCTCCGCTTCATAGAACCTCTCAAGCTTTTTAACCTCTGTTGTTATCCTCCCTCTAATCCCATATTGCAGCCTTTTTATATGAGCTTCTATGATATCCTTGTCTGTATCATCAGTATACAATATTATCGACCTATACTGTGAACCTATATCGTTGCCCTGCCTGTTGACCGACGTTGGATCATGCATTGCGAAGAATATATCAAGAACCGAGTTCAAGTCTGCCTTGTCTGCATCATAATCAAGTAGTGCTACTTCGGCATGTCCGGTCTTTCCGCGGCAAACATCCCCATATGTTGGATTTTCTGTAAAGCCTCCGGCATAGCCAGGTCTAACAGAGATCACCCAATCAAACATCCCAAATACCGCTTCGGTACACCAGAAGCAACCCGCCCCAAGAACAATACTTCTGCTTTCCATTCAATCCCTTTTCTCAGGCACAAATATCATTGACACAGAATTGACACAATATCTTCTGTTCTTCCTGGTCAGATGTTCCCCTTCAAACAGATGACCGAGATGCGCGCCGCATCTGGCACACTGGATTTCCGTCCTAATCCCATCAGAATCCATCAGCTTCATTACAGAATGGTCTATCTCGTCATCGAAACTTGGCCATCCACATCCAGCATCAAACTTGTCTGTAGATCTGTAAAGCTCTGCGCTACACCTTTTGCAGATGTATGTGCCTTTCCCGAAATTTTTGTCGTATTCTCCGCTGAACGGCGCCTCAGTGCCTTTATGCACAATGACCTTTTCTTCCTCTTTTGTCAGCTTTCTATAATCCATATTTTTCATCTCAGTTTGCAATTTGCATTATATATCCTGCTAAGATAAAAAAGGCCTATCCCGATCTCCGCTATCGCAATTGCGCTTACTATGTAAGGCGCATACGCGCTCATAAAATCGATTGCGTATATCGCTGAGGAGGTGCCCGCTAAGAAGCTGAACACCCCAAACGCTACGGGCGCTGAGCATCCACATCCGCTGACAATACCTGTAAGGACAGCAGAGCCTGCACTTACAGATACGCCAGTGCCGTATCCTATCCTATAATTAAGCAGGTAAAAGATGGAAACAGAGAGAAGGAAACCACCCGCGATTGCATTAAGATAGATAAAATAGACAGGTAGCGCAAAGAACTGTATGCCCCTGTCCTGATATGCTACAAGGTAAGAGATTATCGCATAATATATTACTGAAGAGACGGCAAATAACGATAGGTACCACACCCTTCCATACACCAACCTTATAGCTTTATACAGATTCGTAAGCGTGACATCCTCCCACGAATTTATTCGTGGGCTTCCAGAGTGGCCATGATTAGTCGTCATGATGCCACCCATATAGTTCCTGCTTCTTCGGCAATTGCCTCCCTCACGGAAGGTCTTACATCGTCTCCACAGGCTTGACTTCCCGAATGTCCTTCGGTAGCTTTGCCGACTTTGTCGGCAAAGTTTGGACTTATAGAGTCCAAAGCTCTTTCGAGTATATTTATAGATGCGTTTATGTCTCTGTCCTTCGACATTCCGCATTTCTCACATAGGAATGTTCTTTTGTTTAGGGGCATTTTCTGCACATTTTTGCACTCATTGCAAGTCATTGATGTGTATTGGGGGTTCACACTAACTGCCACGCAACCAGCACTTCCGGCCTTGTATTGCAGCAGTTGTGTGAAATTGTCCCAAGAGGATTCGCCAATGGACCTTGCAAGATGATGATTCCTCATCATGTTTGCGACTTTAAGTTCCTCGTATGCAATGAATGAGTATGAATTTACAAGATTGTGCGAAAGCTTGTGCAGAAAGTCGTGCCTTATCCTTGTGATGTGCTCTGCGTATGTTGCAAACCTAACAACAGCCTTCTTTTTATTATGTGAACCTTTCTTTTTCCTTGATATGCCTTGTTGCAGAACCGTTGCATGGTTTCTTTGATGTTTTGTTATCTTTATGTTTTGGTGTATGATGTTATCTGAAAGCGCGGCGTATTTTTCTATACCAAGATCAATGCCGACCTGTGGTTTTCCATTAGATATGAATGCTTTGTCCTCCCTTTCAACTGCAACTGTGATATACCATTCCTGCGACTTTGTTTTCTTTATGGTGAGCGTCTTGACTTTGCCTTCTATTTCTCTGTGATTGACAAAATCGACATTTCCTATCTTCGAGAGGGATATCTTTTTCCTTTCTATTTTGAAGCCCGATTGCGGATAAGTAAGTGATGCTACAAACTTCTTGAATCTCGGAAATCCGACTTTTACCTTCTTGCCCTGTTTCCTCTCCTTACACCTTCTGAAGAAATGCCTGTATGCGTCAGATACTCTCTTTGAGACGTTCTGAATGACTTGCGAATGCAGTTCTGCAAACTCCGATTTCTCTTTCTTCATCTGAGTGAGCCAAACATTCATCCTGTACTCTGTAAGCGTCTTCCCTGTTTCTCTGTAGTATGCCTTTGACTTTTCAAGAAGAAGATTGTAGAGTTCTTTTGCGAGCGCCATCTGCCTGTTAAGGATAGATTGAGCATCTTTAGATGGATATGCCCTGTATTTATATGCAGTTTTCACGACGGCCATATCCATTACACCGTTTATTATGCTATTAAAGTTTATACCCCTTCCCTTTTGTCCTTCTCTGCGGTTCGCTTTCATCCCACCTTTAAAAGAGGTAGGTTTTCCCGCTCACCTTTATAAAAACTTTTTCTCATTAAAATATATATAGGTTGTTTCTTGGAGTATGACATTTGCCCTTTATGCGGGCATCGTATGCAGATGATAAAGAGCTGTAGGGCCAAATGCAGGAACTGCGGCTACGAGATAGACTGTGAAGATGGAGGATTCTGAACGCGCCGCATTCATGCTGTTGTCTTTGCGGCACGCTCCCTCTCCCTTCTCTCCTTCTTATTGAACTTTCTATGCAGCACAATCCCGTTTTTGTAGCATCTCGTGGAGCAGAAGTAGTTTATCTTACCCTTTGTATACACGTAAGCCGTTCCCTTTCCTCTTGGAATAGCGGTCCCGCAAAAATTGCAATCCATAAGAATAACCTTATCTCACTCTTATCTCTTTGGCTTCCCTGCTTGTATCAGGCAGCCTTATCATGTCTCCTGGCTTGGCCGGTCCTACCATCGTCCTCCTTATTATCCTGTCCTTGTCCTTTCCTTCAAGGATCCTGCACGAGACAACATACACCTCTCCGTACATGCCTGTCTTCTTTTTCATATCTACCTCTATTATCTCCGCAAGGTATCCCTGCAGACCTGATACAGGTTGGTTCTCGTTCTTTGCCTCACCCATTCAATCACAAATCATTCTTTCTTGCTTTCCTTTGCTTCCTTCTCCTCTTTCTTATGAGACTTTCCAGTGACTTTTGAGAGCACCTCGTTAAGGGCCTCTTTCGCGTTTCCCGGATTTTCCACAGCGACCGCAGCGCAAGGTACATTCATGCCTATCGCCTTTCCAAGCTCGAGTTTGCTTGGTACGTAAGAGTATGGTATGTTCTTCTGTTCGCAAAGCCCGGGGAGATGCATAACCACCTCTTCAGGCGTTATATCTTCAGCTATCACAACAAAAGTAGCGATTCCGCGCTCTGCGCTCTTCGTCACTTCGTTTATTCCCTTCTTCAAGCGGCCGCTCTGCTTTGTCATCTGCAATGCCTCATATGTCTTTGCGACTACATCGCTTGACACTTTGAATTTTATATACGAATCTGCCATGTATACACCTTGGTTATTGAACCTCATCGGCTAAAATGAGCAATAAGATAAACGAATAAAGGTATTTAACCTTTTCTGAGGTTAGACCTATTACCGGAAAATGTATCAGTGTTCAAATGGCTCAAAACAATCCTAGAGAAATTATAATTTCTTACATCGAGGCCATAGACAGCAAGAACCTCGATGTTGCAAGGAGTTACCTGAGCGATAATGTTTTTATCAAAGGACCTGCAGGAGAGGCGTTTCGTAATGTCGGAGAGTTTATCGATATGCTAAAGCAATATGATGGCAGATATGCAATAAGGAAAATATTTGTGGACGGAAATGACGTCTGTCTGCTCTACGACTTTGTTACTCCGAAAGTTACTGCTTTCTTTTGCTCATGGTATCAGGTCAGAGAAGGCAAAATAACCTCTATACAGACAATCTTTGATTCTAGATTATTTGCTCCGCTAGAAAAGTAGGGTGCAGGAGAAAGCCCACCGATTTGTTGGTAGTTTATATCTTTCCGATCTCAAAATTATCAGGACTATCTATAAGATCTCTGAGATTCTTCTCTTCGTATTCAGGAAAATCGACACCGCTTATCACAAGCAGCACACGGACAGCATCCTTCTGCATCTCCTTGTCTATCCTTGCGCCCCACTTAACCATCGCATCCTTATTTATGCGCGCCGCGACCTCCTGGAATATCGATTCCGCTTCTCTCAGGGTAAGGCTCTCCCCTCCTATTATATTGACCAACGCCTTCCTCGCGTTGCTTAGATCAACATCAAGCATAGGGCTTTCTACTGCATTCTTGAGTGCGACCATGCCCCTGCTCGTGTCCGAATTAGGCATGGATATTCCCTCTCCGCTGCCTATGACCGAATAGCCTGAATCTCTGAGCACTGATTTCAGGTCTGCGAAATCTATGTTTATCATCCCAGGAACTGTCACCATCTCAACTATTCCCTTTGTCGCTGCTGCCAAAACCTCATCCGAAACCCTGAACGCCATGTTGAGAGGAAGATCCGCCGCCACAGACAGCAGCTTGTCATTATGTATTATCAGAACAGTGTCGGCCTCTTTCTTTATCTTGTTTAGTCCCTCCAAAGCATTTCTCATCCTTGTCCTTCCCTCACTACTGAACGGCAGCGTGACAATCGCAACGGTCATGGCACCCATCTCCTTTGCCTCGTGCGCTATCGTCGCTATCGAACCTGTGCCTGTTCCACCACCGAGTCCGCATGTTACAAAGACCATGCTTGCCCCTGAGAGTATATGTTTTATCTCCTCTTTGCTTTCTACCGCAGCCTCCTCTCCCAGCTTTATATCGCTCCCTGCCCCAAGGCCTCTTGTAGCCTTTTTTCCGAGTAGTATCTTTCTTTCAGCTTTGGTCTTGACCAAATGCGCTGCATCAGTATTCATACTCACAAGGGTAGCGCCCCTTATGCCGCCCACATTAAACAATCTGTTTATTGTATTGCTTCCGCTTCCTCCAGTTCCAATAACATATATCTTCGGCCTCGAACTTTCTATGAAGCGCAATATTTCCTCATCATCCTGACTAAGTAGTTCCTCCATAACATCACACTGGTCAAAGATATTTCCCTGCAAAAAGATATAAACCTAATGAGTCTAGTCTTCTGTAAGGCTAAAAAATGCAAATACAGATAATAATGGTAAAAGAGTGATTGGCATAAGCGGAAGATTAAAATCGCAATCTGCAATGGAGTACCTGACAACATACGGGTGGGCTATACTCGTCATAGCGATAATACTTGCAGCGATGTATGCGCTCGGCATATTCAATTCGTCAGTCTTCGTACCTAGGGCGCGCCCCGGCAGCTGTACAGTCTTTAGGCCAAACGGAACAGATAGTTCATATAATATAAATCTAATCGGAACGTGCTTAGACAACCTTCCAGAGTATATATTCAGGTCGAAGGGAGTCGGTGATTACGTCTATGTTCCCGAATCCAACATTTCCTCAAGTCCGCTAAACATAGTTGGCAATCTCACGATAACGGCATGGGTAGACCCTATAGGATCACCGTATCACGATGTTGTCGACAAAGAGGGCCAGTACGGTATGAAACTCGACTATAACAATCAGCCACATCCCTGTTTACCAAGTAACTTTACAGGATTCTGCCTAGAGTGGGACTCGAACGGAAACTGGACAGGACCAGGCGCTGGAATCCCAAACTCTGGTTTCGGAAAGTGGATATTTCTCGGAGTAAGCATAAGGTACAACTCTACCACTGGCACTAGCACTAAATACTGGTACGCAAACGGTCAACTGATAAGAGAAGGCAGTGCATCAGGAGAGATGCAATACAATAATACCTTATTCACAATCGGGGCGATTTCTAAGGATTCGCCTAACCCTGGATACGGAGAAGCAGAGTGGTTCAACGGTAGCATATCAAATGTACAGGTATACAATGCATCCTTGCCTCAATCGTACATAAACCAGATGTACCAAAAGGGATTGGGCGCACCGCCAATATACCTCCACAACTTAGTTGCATGGTACCCGCTCAATGGCAACGCAAACGACTACAGCGGAAACAAGCTCAATGGACTTACCGATAACGTAGTGTTTGGAAGCAGTTGGTACAACGGATACGCAATCCCATAACCTTTTAAAGTTGTCCAATAAAATGTAAGAGTCCAAGAATTTTACGGTTCAGAGGGTAATAATTTCTGACATTTCATACTCCAGAAAAATTGTCGACTGAAGGTAAATTTTCCGCAACAATTTTAAACCGTTCCAATAAAATTATGGTGCTTTACATGAAACATAAAAATACGGTTAAGAGAAATACAAAAGATCCGAAAAATAGAATGTTGTCAGTTCCGGTAAGGGATGTCAGGCTCAAAAAGGATATGACCGTGCGATCTCTCATTCAGAGTATGGACAGAATCGGCGGATTTTCCGCCCAGCACATGGTCGACGGAATAAAGATACTGGAAGGAATGAAGAACGATTCCTCATCGTTCAACTTCCTTTCCTTTCCGGCATGCATCGTATCTACCGGAATAAGGGGGATAATAGCAGATTCGGTCAAACACTTTGATGCTGTGATAACCACATGCGGCACTCTCGACCATGATATAGCGCGCGCCGCCGGCGGAAAATACGTACTTGGAAGCTTTAACGCTGATGATGCCGAGCTGCACAGGAAACACATATACCGCTTAGGGAACATATTCATGGAAGACAAGGAATACGGGATGGCGCTTGAAGAGAAGTTCAAAGAGATAATGGAGGAGATATACTCATCGAAGGGCTACAAAAAGGAATACAGCCCGAGCGAGCTCGCATACGAGTTCGGCAAGAGGATAAAGGACGAAGGCTCGATACTCAGGCAAGCATACCTGAACAATGTTAAGGTTTTTATACCTGGCATAGTTGACGGCGCATTCGGTACACAGCTGACGCTCTTCTCGCAGGATCATGACTTCAAGCTTAATCTTCTAAAGGACGAACTGGAGTTGAGCAACATCGCTTTCGATAACAAGCGCACCGGAGCGCTGATGATAGGGGGAGGGATAAGCAAGCACCATGTCATCTGGTGGAACCAATTTAAAGGAGGCCTTGATTATGCTGTTTACATAACCACGGCTACGCAATACGATGGAAGCCTGTCTGGTGCCCGCCTTACCGAAGCTGTATCGTGGGGAAAGGTAAGGGAAGACGCAAAGTACGTGACCATAGATGGAGATGCTACAATCATTCTTCCGATAATGTTTGCAGCCTCAAACATATTTTAGGGAGGGGAGTTTGAGCATTCATCACTACAGCTCTATGGCGTCTCCGATTGCAGGTGCATATGCTTTGCAGCCTTGGGCCTTCGCGTAATCAGCCAACTCAATCGTGTTTTCTTTGCTTCCGTGAACGCATACCACAGTATGCGCTCCAGACCTCCTTATGTAATCATGCAGTTCGTCGGCGCCCGCATGTGCAGAAAAATCATAGTAGCTGAAATCCGCGTTAGGTTCTTCAAGTCGCCCGTTTATCATAATCTTCTTCCTTTGCATAAAGGAGTGGCCGTTTGTTCCCTCAATCTGATAGCCTGTAAAGAAGATATGGGAATTATTGCGCAGTCTTCTTATATAATTCAGGACAGGCCCCCCATCGAGCATTCCGGCAGTGGTGACTATAATGGAGGGTCTTTGCAACGCCTTGTCGCGCTCTGCGTTATTCTCAATCCATGAGATTTTGCCGGCAGCGCGCCTTAGCAGATCTACCGAGTCAACGAAATCCTCGCTTCTCATCGTTATCTTTGTCGCATCTTTTGCCATCCCATCCAAATAAGTCATCTCAGAGAGTCCATTCTTCTCGAGCATTACCAAAATTTCCTGGGCCCTCCCAACTGCAAAACTCGGAACTAATGCGGTCCCTCCATCCCCAGTCACATCTTTTATCTTATCTATGAAGCTTCTTTTGAGATCCTCCCTGTCAGGATGATTCCTATCTGCGTATGTGGATTCTATGATGAGCACATCAGAATCTACAATCTCGGCTCCTCTGTGCAGCTCCTGACCTGACAGCTTCATGTCTCCTGTATACACAATCCTCTCTTTTTTCTTATCAGTGCCTGCCTCTATCATTGATATCGCACTTCCGCATATATGTCCAGCATCATATACCGTAAGGCTAAGATTTCCTATCATCCTACTCTCATGGTATCCCATGCTTACGAAATGCCTCATGAAGCCGTTAAGCTCTCTCTTATGGAACCTCTCTGATAAACCTTTACGCCTCGCTATCTTCATGGAGTCTTGGAGAAGAAGCTCGGATATCTCCATAGTGGGCCCTGTCCCGTATACAGGTATGCTCATCTCGTTGAAGAGAAGCGGTACAGCGCCGCTGTGGTCGAGGTGTGCATGGCTGAGGACTACGGCATCTACATCTGGCATAGAAGATGGATAGGCTATCTTGTTCCCTATAGTGATTCCATAGTCCATCAGTATCCTTGTACTGCCCTCAAGCATTATCGATGAACGCCCTACTTCTTGCGCCCCTCCGAAAAAGCGAAGTCTCATTATCACACCCACCAACAGCGCCGAAATACTATTTAAATGTTCTTGCGCAATGTTTAGCAGGTTATAAAATGGGTGAAGATGTAGATTTTGTGGATCTATCAGCGCTTAAAAAGATACAGCCTGATACTGTGGTAGAAAAATTCGGGAGTACGATAAACTCATCTTTCTTTGACGCATCCAATGTGTTAGGGACTCTAAAGATAAAAGGGCTGGTGGATTTTACAAGTTCTATAGGCGGTCAGAACGCGATAGCGATAACAGAGGAAGGGAAAAAGGCACTTGACGAGGCAAACTCTCGGTCGATGGAACCGATAGACAACCTCGACAGTTCAATTCTGGTACAGTTGTCATCAGGGAAGAAATCGGTCAAGGAACTCGAATCAGCATTGAACCTGCGCACTAAAGACCTTTCGCTCAGGCTGTACAAACTGGATGAACAGCAGTTCATAAAGGCGGATTTCAGGAATGGGAGCTTAGAGGTAGTACTGACTGAGAAGGGCTTCATGCAGTCAAAGGCACCATTGCAACATCCACAGCAGATGCAGAATCAGACGGCAACGCAGCAGGCGCCGCAGAGCACAAACCCAACACCGCAACAAACGCCTAAACAAAATGCACAGCAAACTGCCAGTCCACAAATCGGCATCCTTCCAGAGGATTTATCAAATGTCCCTCCTCCCAAAAGTGCCGGAGGCAAAGCCAAATACATATTCGCTGCTGTGATAATCATACTGTTGGCATTATTGGCGTTGGCATTCTTTAAACTTCTCTAGGGCATAAACTGACAGAGCGACAAAACAACAAAAGGGGTAAGATGCCGAAACAAAATGCAAAAACCGGTGAAGAAAAACCAGCACAGCTTCTGGAATACAGTAAGGCGGCCTCTCTTGCTGCACGGTACGGTATAAGCATACCGCGCGCAGAATATGTCCGCAGCAAGGAAGATGCCGAGCGTTTTGCTTCAGAGAAGAAAATCGCCCTCAAGGTAATATCCGATAAGGCGCTACACAAATCGAAGAGCGGAGTGATTGAGATAGGGTTGGATAGAAGCAGCGCAGGAAAGGCATATCTCTCCCTTAACGCCAAAGCGCTAAAGGCGAGACTCTCTCCTTTTAAGATACTTGCACAAGAGATGGCAGAGCCAGGAACAGAGATAATAATAGGGGCGAATACAGACGCGCAGTTCGGAAAGCTGATTTTGCTGGGCCTTGGAGGCATATATGTAGAGGTATTCAAAGACGTATCTGTAAGGACATGCCCGATAAACGATTACGATGCAGAGTCGATGCTGAGAGAGCTCAAGGCGAGAAGCATAATCGCGCCAGATAAAAGGTCTGAAAAGGCTGTGATATCGCTTCTAAGGAAGGTATCCGAGATGGTGGTAGCAAATGAATGGATAAGAGAGCTAGACCTCAACCCAGTGATTATGCATAAGAAAGGATATTCGGCGGTAGATGTAAGGATAATGGTGTGAGATATGGACTACAGGAAAATTGACCTTCTATTCAAGCCAAAAAGCGTAGCGATAATAGGAGCTTCGGAGAATCCGGACAAAGTAGGCCATGTTATAATGCAGAACTATATCGATGTTGGTTTCTCTGGGATGATATACCCGATAAACAGGGATGCGGAAAGAGTGCTAGGGCGCAAGGCCTATAAAAACGTGAAGGATGTAGGGGCTAAGGTAGATTTAGCCGTTATAGCAATACCCGCGGAAGGGGCCATACGTGCGCTAGAAGATTGCGGAAAGGCGGGAGTAAGGAGCGCTATAGTGGTGGCAAGCGGATTTGCCGAGATAGGCAGGGACGACCTTCAGAAATCACTTGTAAAAGTATCCGAAAAGTATGGCATGCCGATCCTAGGGCCAAACTGCCTTGGAGTAATGGACATGCGCTCCAGAGTTGACACTATGTTCCTTCCGACCTTCAAGCTTGACAAGCCGAAGATAGGCGGAGTCGCGTTCGTATCGCAGAGCGGCGCGGTCGGGAGCACAGTGCTAGACATGATATCGCACGAGGGTTTCGGCCTCTCGAAGTTCATCTCTTATGGCAACGCTGCTGTGATAGATGAAGTGGATCTTCTTGAATACTTGATGCATGATGATGATACAAAGATAGTCCTGTTCTATATGGAGGGAGTAAAGAGGGGCAGGGAGTTCATAGACACCGTGAAGAGATTCACGCAGACGAAGCCGATTATAATAGCGAAAGGAGGAATAACACAGGAAGGATCGAAGGCTGCGCAATCGCACACCGCTTCCCTTGCGGGAAGTGCAACCGCATACGAGGCGGTATTCAGGCAGTTTGGCCTTGTGCATGCAAGAGACATAGATGACCTTCTCTCTTTTGGGAAGATCTTCGAGACAGAAGGTCTCTCTCCAGGAAAGAGGGTCGCAATAATAACGAATGGCGGAGGGACAGGCGTGCTTGCTACAGATGCCCTGTACTCGAACGGGCTGGTGCAGGCAGATCTATCAGAAGATTCAGCAAAGGCGCTTAGAAAAGTAATGCCAAGCATAGTCAATGTAAGGATGCCGTTAGACATGGGCGGTGACGCTGACGACAAGAGATTCGCGGCCGCTATGGACATCATCACGAAGGACAAGAATGCGGATATGATAATGGTGATAGCGCTCTTCCAAACTCCCGGCGCTGACTCCAGGGTTGCGGCAACGCTCATACATTATAAGAGCAATACTGACAAACCAATGGTGGTTGTCAGCCCGGGCGGAAACTACGCGCAGGTACACAACCAGATGATGGAGAGCTCTGGACTTCCGGTCTACGAATCGCCGAGCGCGGCAGCACGCGCCATGAAGGCGCTTCTCGACTATTCTAATTACATAAGAGATACATGTGGTATATATGGCAAGGGTCAGAAAAGGCAAAAGTAAATCAGAAAACATAATAGCAAGAGACCATGCGGTTATGATAAAGACGACAAGAGAGCCGTATAACTTCGTGGCAGAGAATGGTGCGGACGAATTTGTCTACGATGTGGAGGGAAGGAAGTTCATAGACTTCAGCAGTTTCATATCAGTATACAACTTTGGCGTAAACTCCTCAGAGGCAGTAAGGAAGGCCATAGCAGACCAAAGTTCAAAGCTTATGCATTCGGCGTTCACAGACTTCTATGCGGAGCTCCCTGTACATTTTGCAGAATCGCTGATAAAATTCATGCCGGCAGGCTTCGGCAGAATATTCTTCTCGAACTCCGGAACTGAGGCAAACGAGGCAGCGCTCAAGTTCTCAAAGCTGTTCACAAAACGCAATTATGTTTTGGCCTTTTATGGCGGGTTTCACGGACGTACAAAAGGTGCGCTCGCCCTCACAGCATCGAAGTCCGTGCAAAGGGCTTACAACGGTCCATTCCCAGATGTCATACACGTCCCATTCCCGTACTGTTACAGATGTCCGTTCAAGCAGTCATATCCTGACTGCGGGTTCGCCTGCATAGACTACATCAGGAAGTATCCGCTCTCGAAGGAGGTAGATCCTAAAGAGGTCGCAGCTTTGGTCACAGAGCCGATACAGGGAGAAGGTGGATACATAGTCCCGCCGAAGGACTACTTCAAAGAGCTGAAGAAGGTGTTAGACGAACATAGCATACTCATGGTATCGGACGAGGTACAAGCGGGATATATGCGCACAGGAAAGTTTCTTGCAATGGACAATTTCGGAGTAAAAGCTGACATATATACGATGGCAAAGTCTATCGGCGCGGGCCTTCCATTAGGAGTGACCATCGTGGATAAAAGATTGGGCAATATCCCAGAAGGAGCACATGCAAACACGTTCGGAGGAAACCTCGCTGTGATTGCAGGAGCACAGGCACAGCTTGACCACATTACAAGGAACAAAGCAAGGATAGAGAGTGAGGTGAAGGCGAAAGGCAGGACGGCAATGAAAAGGATGGAACAGATGAGAGAAGATTACGAGATAGTGGGGGATGCGAGAGGCATAGGCATGATGCTGGCGATAGAGATAGTGAAGGACAAGGAAAGCAAGGAGCCAGCTCCAAAGTTGAGAGAAAAGATAATGATGGAAAGCTTCGCAAACGGGCTTCTTATGCTTCCAACAGGCGAATCAGCGATAAGAATAATACCGCCGCTCACAATTACCGAACGCTCTTTATCAAAAGGGTTTGACATACTGGAGCGCGCAATAGCAAAAATAAACGCAGAAACATTCCACAAGAAATAAAATAAAAGAAGCCGTATACTCCATTGAGAGGCGTGTTCAGCGGAGCACGGCATGCATACCTCTTTGGGCGAGGTATGCGTGTGAATAGCATTCTACTTGCGCAGTATACTATTTTCTGGTAGCTCGCGGTTCCTCATACCCTGATTTTCGCGAAGTCTTTTTATCACTTCTGCGACTTTTCCCGATCCATTATTTCTATCATAGCCCAAAGGGTCTATTTCGCTTCCAGACAGATCAAGCTTCAGCATTCTACCGTTAAAGTAATTAAAATATACCTGTTTGCAATCCAACATTCCTTGTGCCTCTGTCCTGGTCATTGGAGTTTGATCGAATTCAAGATCAAGACGATGCGTCTCCGCTGCGTTGTAAAGTGCGGCAAGAACATCCGCTTTATTAAGTCCCGCTATCGAAACTTTATCTGTTGCTTTCATTTGTTGCGTCATAGCATTACCTAATGTAGAAGATAGATTTTCTGATATATAAATCCTCCGCGTGATGAACTGTGTTGACTAATTCCCTATAAAACTATGTCCTCGCATTTACGTCATAGAAGTAGCATGCTAGGAATCCAAAAAGGTTTTAATCTTTATTACATATATGCAATAATCGAGAGGTACGCGACTATGTTTGAGAATCTAATATCAGGATGGAAGCTTGGCTCTGCAATAAGGAAGCTGGTCTTCAAGGACAAAAGGCTTTTCCTTTTTCCAGTACTGGCGGGAATACTGATAGGGATAGAGGCGATTGCCGTGTTCGGCTCGATGTTCTATCTTGGATACTTTACATCTCCGCTAGCAATAGCGCTACTTTTCCTCTACTACATCATCGTCTACTTTACGTCCGTCTACATACTGATAGCGATGTTCATCTCCTTCAGAGGATTCATGGCAAAAAAGCCAATAAGCTTCTCTGCTGCGATGTCCAAGGCGGCCTCATACAAGCTCCTTATACTCGAGTGGGCGGTATTTGAAGGGATAGTGACGATGATAATAAGGGCAATCGAGCAGCGCCTAGGGCCGATCGGCTCAGCTATCTTCGGCTTCGGGGCATCCCTAGCGATGGGATTGGCTACCGCATTCGCAGTACCTGTCATAGTGGACAAGAAAACAGGCCCAATATCGACGATAAAGGAGAGCACCGCATTCATAATACACAATTTCGGGAAGACGTTTGGAGGATTGATATATTCGGAGTTATACTCGCTTATCTTCTCCGCAATCGGGATTATATTGATAGTGGCAGCAGCTCTTGTGCTGGGGAGTGTACCAACAGCAGTAGCTACTGCAATCGGCGTTGTGGGCCTTGTGCTGTTAGTGTACGGGATAATCCTCGGATACATCCTTTCTAACATCTACAGGTTCGTGCTATACGACTATAAGAACGGCGGCGTGCTCCCGGAAGGAATCTCAAAAGAGATGATCAACTCGTCTATACGGCAGAAAAAGAGCGCTGCGAGGTTTGGATTCGGAGGTAGCGGCGGCCGCGTGGTATAAGGCAGAGACTGCAAAAAGCTTTTAATCCTTATTGCATATATGCAATAACGCTTTTTGGTAGTTTGTATGTCAAATGCTTACGATGTAAATCCATCAGACCTGAACAAGAGGCTCGCAGAGGCCCTTAAAGGAAAGATAGCGCAGCCAGAGTTTGTGAACTTCGTGAAATCGGGTCCGGGCAAAGAGCGAGCCCCATCCGACGAGAATTTTTGGTATGTGAGGAGCGCCTCGATATTGCGCCAGGTCTATGTCAATGGCCCGGTAGGCACATCAAGGTTGAGGACTAGATACGGAAACAAAGTTTCGCACAGGAGGAGCAGGAAACATCATATGAGGGCAGGAGGAAACGCAATCAGGAAGGCGTTGCAGGCCCTTGAGAAGGCCGGATATCTCAAGAATACGCCGGCAGGGAGAGTTATAACTCCGGAGGGCAAGTCACTGATAGACAAGACCAGCAACACTTTAGTGAGCAACACCAAAGGTTGAGCAGAATGGAGAATCAGGAGGAAGAGCAGCAAGATATGCGAAGGGAGCTGCTGAAAAGATACAAGCAGGCACAGCAGGAACAGCAGATAAGAATGTACATGCAGCGCGCCCTCGATGCAAAAGCCTACGAAAGGCTTATGAACATTAAGGTCTCTAACAGAGACTTGTACATGCAGCTTGTCCAGTTGATTATAAACATAACACAGTCCAGCAAAGCAGGGAAGATAACAGAATCGCAGCTTATAAGCCTGATAAGCAGAGTCTCGCCGAACAACGAGTCAAAGATAGAGTTTAGGCACAAATAGTTGATCATATGTCAAAAAAGACGGAGAAAAAGAAAAAGATGCTCGGAAAAAGGCTCAAGAGAGCGAAGCGCATTCCGCTCCTCGCATCTCTTAGGACTCACAGAAAGCTCCAAACGAACAAGTTCCAGAGGAACTGGAGGTCGCAGAAGCTTAGGCTGAAAGTGGAGAAGGAGTAATAGTATTAGTGGTTGTATGCAGAGCAGGGTAATAACTATAAATATCAGGAAGTACTTGGTCAGGCAGCCGCGCACAAAGCGTGCAAGGAAAGCCTCGCGATACTTCCGCGAGCGTATTGCACATTATACGAAGACAGACCCGGACAACGTGAAGATAGACAAAGAGCTCAATTCATTGATAATCAAACATTACTCGAGAAGGATGGTTCCGATAAAGGCAAGCGTGAGCATAGAGAATGGGATTGCGAGGGTGTCTGGTTATCCAACTCAACAGGCACAAACACAGCAGAGCAAAGCTAATGCTAATTCCAAATTACCACAGCAACCAGCGGGAAAACAGCAGAAGAAAGAGGCAGTCCCTTCAAGACAGCCGCAGCCAGCAAAATCAGACAAGAACAAACTGACTAAATCGGAAGGGAAGGCAGACACCGCTCCAAAAACGAACCGTCCGGAAAGCCAGCAGGGCTGAGTGAGCGCGATGGAGGGTATGGGGTCTGCAAAACACAACATACTTGGAAGCGATTATGTTGGCGCGTTCTGCATAACTACCGACTCATATACCATCATACCAAACGGAGTGGGAAAAAGCATAAAGGAGATAGTGGAGGATACGCTTAAGACAGAGGTATTCAGCGCGAAGCTCGCAAATTCTGACCTGCTTGGTATATTCGGAAGGGCGAACTCCAATGGGATTGTCTTGTCGAATACGGTGTACGAGGAAGAGATGCGTGCTCTCGGAAACCCGAATGGCGCAAACATCGCAGCAATAGAAAGCGATTTAAATGCTGTCGGGAACAATATAATGGCAAACGATAAAGTCGCATTCATAAATCCAGAGTATTCGCCAAAGGCAGCAAAGGAGATCGGCGATGTGTTGGGAGTGGAGGTATTCCCGATGAAAATCGGCTACTTCAAGACATTAGGCGCGACTAACATACTCACAAACAAAGGCATGGCGATAAACAACACTGTAAGCGATGAACAGAAAGAGAAGATAGAGGAGATGCTCGGGATAAAGACAGTAAGGACCACGGCAAACACAGGCTCGCTGAGCATAGGCATCGCCGCACTCGCCAACTCGTACGGCATATTGGTGGGCAACTCCACTACTGGCTTTGAGTTGGCGCGGCTGATACAGACACTCGAATAAAAAGATAATGGTGAACACATGGAATACGTCGTAAAAGGAAAGGTAACATTAGGTGGAAGCAAACCCAAGGGTTTCGAGATAGTAGTATCGGCAAAGAGCGAGAAGCATGCCAGATCGCTGGCAATGGCGAAGATAGGGGCCAGCCAGCATACAAAGTCAAACAGGATAAGTATAATATCTATATCTGCAAGCGCTGGTAAGGATGGAGAGAAGGATGCCTGAGGAGAGGGGGCAGGAAGCGCAGGACGAGCGTACCCTTCAGTACATGCAGGACTATTATCAAAACCAGTATACAGCACTGCAGAGGAGCCTTGAGAGCGCTTCGGATGTGCTTGCGGAGATGAGGGAGACAAAGGAGTCTGTAGAGAGCCTTTCCAAGATAAGTGGGAAAGAGATGCTGTCAAGTATAGGTTCGGGGATGCTGATCAAGGCGCAAGCAGAGAAGGCAGAGTATGTGATGGCTGGTGTGGGCGCCGGTTTCTATGTGGAGAAAGACATCCAGGAAGCGAAGGCATACATGGAAGCGGCGATAAGCGCGCAGTTAACTCTGATAAAGAAACTTTCAGAGAGCATCGACAAGGTAAAGAGAGCGATAATGGATACAGCATCGAGGATGGACAGCCTGCTGCAGGCCAGTAGAGATCAACCTTAAATATGTCACGACTACAGCCCATGACATAGTTCCGAGATCTCACGGCATTTTTTATTGGTCTACCAGAACTCGCTTCTGTCCATATCAGTCAGTGTCATCAGGGAATCCATGTCAGGCTTCTTTGTATCAGGGCCTTTCATATATTCCTTTATGAGAGCCTTCATGCTCATCCTAACTTTTTCCTCTGTCTTTCCCTGTGTAGCTATGTCTAATAGCGGGCATGATGCAACATACCATTTTCCTTCTCTTGCAATATCTCAGTTATCTCAAGTTCGGATCGCGCTCTGTATATGATATCCTTCTCCATGTTTCTATGACTTGCCCAGTAGAGCAGCAATCTCTCTATGCTTATCACGCTGAACGATCTTGCATTCCTCTTCACAGCGCTTATCATTTCAAGCTTCTTGATGGCGCGGTTGACATTTCCTATGGAGATATCCAATCTCCCGGCTAAGTCCTTCTGGGTAAACCTATCGGTTCCAGCAAGGAAGCCCGAAGCTATCTCTCTGTACAGGATCTCGTACTTTTTCATGTTTCAATATTCCCTAAACTAATATTTATATGTTTCACTTTTATATGAAACATATAAAAAGCAATAATAATAAAAGTGAAACACTATCGCAAATCCAAAGCCGCCTGAAACCGGTTCGTGAAAAGTATCGCCTTTCTAATTCCGATAGAAGCATTGTTAAGCTTTCAAATCTGATTGCTCGTGTGGTCGGTTATGGTATCGGTTTCGGTGCTGGTGGTCATGGCGAAGAAGTGGATGTCGATAATCAAGCTCTGGTCCTTTCCGATAAGCGCCATACCTGTGACT